>JADLGT010000144.1 GCA_020849195.1 Bacteroidia bacterium | reverse complement strand
GTATATGTCCCGGGGCACAAACCTGTGATCGTATTGGTGGAAGAAGAAGTATTCAATGTTTTAGTTCCATTGCTCCATATATAGCTGTAATCAGGATTTCCGCACCCCAGGGTTATGGCAGCTGTTCCATTGCACCCGCAACCTGTGGCATTAACCTGCGACTGGGTGAATGCAGGTAAAACCGGATCGAACCTCACAATAAAAGCGTCGTGCTGTCCGGTATGTGTATTGTCGAAGTAGGCTGTTCCTCCGGGGTTCACTAAAGTCAAAGGTACTCCTAAAACTTCACCGGAAGCAAATACTCTGTTCTTATTATCAATTGTCATACCTCCCCAATCCTGACCGCCGCCGCCAAAATAAGTTGACCACAACAAGTTCCCGTTATTACTGAATTTAGCAAAAAGTATATCGTACCTTAGAGATGCACCACCAACGGTGTTCGGATTCAACGTATTGTCGAAAAACGCGTCGCAGCCTGGATCCAAAACAGGCGCGTCGGTAGAATAGGTATTTCCCTCTACAAAGACATTATTGCAATTATCGGTATAAATGGATCCCATTGATCTGCTTTGACTTTCGCCGTTGCTGCCTCCAAAATAGGTAGACCATACCAGGCCTTTGTTTGGTGAAAATTTGCTGACAAAAAAATCGCTGCTCCCTCCTAACGTATTATCGAAATAAGCGCCGCCTCCCGGATTTGAAAGCGAAAAATTCAAGGACATTGATTGTCCAAAAACAAAAATATTTCCCAGCTTGTCTCCACATATTCCGTAGCTGTATTCGTAATTATTTCCGCCTAAATACGTGCACCAGGTTAAATTTCTTGAAGGGCCGAATTCTGCTGCATATACATCCTGCGAACCTCCGAAGGCGGGTTGAAACGCGTTTGCGGTTACAGGACAGCTGTTTGAGCTGCATTGTCCGGTTAGCAATAAATTTCCGGCGGGTGTAAACCGTACATCCTTAATTTCTGTTTGTGTTCCTCCGCCTCCAAAGTATGTTGCCCATTTAAGGACTCCGGCTGATGTAAATTCAAAAAGCGCGGGCGCGGTGACTCCTCCTCCGACTAAAGAATAAGAAGTTTGGTAATACGCGCCACCGCCCGGATTATACAAGGGAGAGTTAATACCCAGGCCCCCGCCTATAACTATATTGTCATTTGTCGGATCAATATCGATGGAGCTGGCGCTTGAAAACGATCCGCCGGGATCACCGTAAAATGTGGCCCATTGCCTAATTCCCGCACTATTGAACTGAGCAAGGAACAATTGCTGTGCTCCGTAATTTGTCATCTGATTATAAGCGCCGGCTTTTGCCTGAAGCGGTAAATTAGTGCCTCCGGAAGTACCTGTAATAAACAGGTCGCCGGTACTATTAAGAGCCATATCCATAATAGATTCGCTGGCATCACTGGCATAATAGGTCGACCAGATAAAATTATAGTTCGCGTCAAATTTAGCGAACCATCCATCCTGCATCCATCCACCGCTTGCTGCACCTGTATTAAATACACCCTGAAAGTAAACACTTCCTCCAGGATTCAGTAATGGAAAACTTGCGGCATTTTGAGTATACCCGCCGATGTATACTTCCCCGGATTTACTAACCACTACTCCGAATGCGCCTGTGGTACCGCCGGAGCCAAAAAAGGTGCTCCAGTATATTTGAGGATCAACAATAAGCTCTTTGGTTGACTGATGATGCGGGAGTGAAAAAGAAACCGTTCTTCCATTCAACACAAAATTAGTTTTCAGTTCACTGCCCTCCTGGAAACTCAATGGTGCCACTTCAGTAATACTTCCCATACCAACCTTAATACGAACGCTTCCATCGGCAAGTAATTTTATATCCCGGTCTTTAATGTGGTCGTACTGAATTTGAATTTGAGAAACCGATGCACCAGGGCTAACAATAAAATCATACTTTATGCCCCGTCCGTCCGCTCTCAGCACCCAGTCAATACCATGGTAAATATTTTTAATCGTAACCCTTTTGTATTTTTTTACGTCGTATATTCCCTCAGGGCAGTGAGGAAGAAAAAAATTATAATGTTCTGTTCCCGATGGTTCATCTAAAAAAATATTTTTCCTGTCAATTACCGCTCCCTGCAAATTCGCGTCAACACGCTGCCACTTCATATTTATTTCGTCACCCTCCTTTACGCTTTCATGAGTATTAGATCCGGCTCTCATTTCTTTTTCCTCACACTCTTCGTGTTCAACTATTTTAATTTCCTTAAAAATATAACTAAGTCCTTTTTTAGTTATATAAATATCCATATCAGGAGTTTCCAGTCTGAATAGTACAAACGGAACGGGCCGCCCATTCATGTCCAACATTTGCCCCTTATTCTCAAGAAAGCCGGACGAACTCTGTTGCTTTGCCATGCACTTCTCTGCTGTGGCTTTTTGATCAGGGTCAACGGGCTTGTTGCCAATGGCCCCAATAGCGTGCACGATAAACAGAAGAATTACAAGCAAATAATTTTTTTTCATTTTTACCGGATGATTGTTCCAAGTCTAATTTACTAAATAAGCAATTTTCAGGCAATAAAAAATAGTATAAATATTAAAATCCAATTGGTATTTATTTCGTATATTTATTTGTTTATCAATCATATACAATAATAAATATTAAATTTCAATGAGACACTTTCAACTGTTTGAACTCATTAAATCAATGAGCCGATCAGAGAAAGGATATTTTAAAAAATATTCTTCGCAAAATGTTATAGGCGGTGAGAATAATTACATCACCCTTTTTAATGCCATTGAAAAACAAAAGGAATATAACGAAAGTGCAATTAAACAAAAGCTGAAGAAGGAAAGGTTCATCGGGCATTTAGCCGTTCTGAAAAAGTATTTACACAAACTGATCTTAAAAAGCCTGAGGAGTTATTACGAAGAACGTACACTCGACTTTCAGATAAGGGCGAGGCTTTCGGAAATACATTTATTACATGAAAGAGGTTTGCCCGAACAGGCGGAAAAAATAGTTAAAAAAGTGAAGCATGTTGCCATAAAAAACGAAAAACTAATATTACTGCAGGAGATCAACGAATGGGAACGAAAGCTGATTAAAAATGAATTGTATCGAGGAAAAACTTTGGATCAAATTTCGGGTATTGAAAAGGAGCAGGAAACACTGCTCATGAAATTGGCCTGGTTAAACAAACTGAACGGTATTAAGGAACGGACATTTTTTTCTGATTACAATTTGGATGGGGAAGAAAAAAAATTACAGATAAAAAAACTGAGCCTTGAGTTGGATAAGATCTACACACAACTGAGTCCTGCCTACAACACTTTTCGCAGCAGCATGGTGTATTACCGCATACGCGGAAAGCACGCTTCCGTTTTGCAAACTTCAAATGTTCCATCAACTTATTCAACCGAAATGCTCCATTTGCTGGAGTCGAATCCACAGGCTATTCTGAATGACCCGGAGAGCTACGTAATCACACTGTTCAATCTTTTGGCCGGTTACGAACATCGGATAAGTGTAAAAGAGCAGGTAGCTATCCTGAATAAAATAGCCGATTTCGAAAACAAGAATAAAAAACTTTTATCCTTCAAAAACAGGGTGCTTATATTCTCCTACTTAAGCATCATACGAACGCATCTTTTTAATTTTACCGCTGAATTTGAAGAAGCTAAAAATTACATTCATCTTAACCTGCTTAAACAGTTCAAAGAGTATGAAACAAAAATGATCGTATATGATAAAATAATTCTCAGTTTTAATATTTTGGCGATTTATTTTGGCGCGGAAGAATACAGAACGGCGCTACGTTGGAGCAATAAAATCATAAACGATGCTGCGCTGAGTGTGGCAGATGATATAGCGGGCTCCACAAAATTGTTGAACATTATTATTCATTACGAGTTACATAACCGGCAAACTATCTCCTCTCTTATTTCATCGGCCGAAAGGTATTTTCAATCTAAAACTGTCGTGTCGCAGCCGGTTTTGCAATTCCTGCAAGTGATTAAAGAAAATGTGTTGAGTGAAAAAAATAAAAAAGCAGCCTTGAAAATGTTCAGGCATTTAAAGGAGGTTTTGGAGAAAGATGCGTCGTTACCACAGCCGGATAAGTATTTGAAGAATTTTGATTTTACAGCATGGATCGACAGTAAAATTCAAAACAGGACATTCGCCGAAGTGGTGAGAGAGAAATCGAAGATGGTTGTCGGTTCGTAGTTGTTAGAACTCTACAAACAATCGGCAACAAATAACTGACAACTTCTCACGGCGCATTAACATTTAAATTAACACTACATCCATTTTTGTCTTTCACATTAATTAAATACGTTCCCGGGCACAATCCATTTTTATATCTATTCGCATACCCATCGGGCCATTGGTAAATGTAGGGCGGTGTTCCGTTTATTGCTGTTACCATTACCCATTCTTTGCAGCCGCAGGTGCTGCAGTTGGCTGTGCCTTTGGTGTATTGGCCGACTAATGCAGTTGGCGCAGAGATCGTTGTTGTTGAAACTACAGTACAGCCTTTGCTATCGG
>JADLGT010000143.1 GCA_020849195.1 Bacteroidia bacterium | reverse complement strand
GAAGCTTCACTAACCGAGTTAGATTATTTTGAAATTGTGCATACACAAACATTAGAGCCGATAACAGATATTAATAGTGTATCTGGAGCTGTAGCCTGCATTGCCGTGGTGGTGGGCAGGATAAGATTAATTGATAATATTATTTTGAAATAATTTGGCTCATCCCCTATTTCACTTATAAATTTTTTTAGGAATTAACGAATAACGCAACGGCGGACTTGTAAATTTATTTAGTTTTGTGAATTATGAAAATAGAAGTATTAAAATCAAAAATACATCGTGTAACCGTAACCGAAGCCGATCTCAATTATATTGGAAGCGTTACCATAGACGAGGATTTGATGGATGCCGCCAACCTGATTGAAAACGAACAGGTGCATGTGCTTAACTATAACAATGGCGAGCGATTTATTACGTATGTAATTAAAGGCAAACGAGGTTCCGGGATTATATGTTTAAACGGACCGGCCGCTCTTAAAGTATCGTTGGGTCATCAGGTAATTATTTTATCCTACGCCTCGATGAATTTTGATGAGGCTAAAAAATTCAAGCCGGATGTTGTCTTTCCTGATCCTAAAACAAACAAACTGAAAAAGTAAATTGTCGGCACGGCTAAAATCGGGCATTAAGTTTATTGTTTTCTTGTCGGTTGGCGTGTTGCTCATGTATTTCGCTTTTCGCAACATCAGCCTTAAACACATGCTTGCCGATTTGAAACAGGCAAACTATGGGTGGGTGTTGTTTGCAATGCTGTTTACTTTACTTGCCAATATCAGCCGTGCTTATCGCTGGGGAATGTTGATCGAGCCTCTTGGAGTTAAACCTAAACTCAGCAATTTATTTTACAGTTTAAGCGTAGGCTATTTTGCCAATTTAGCTGCTCCCCGCTTGGGCGAAGTAACGCGTTGTTCGGCACTGTATGAAGTTGAAAAAACCACCCTCGACACGCTCATCGGAACTGTAATTGCCGAACGGGTGATAGATGTAATTACACTGTTGGTATTAATTGTAGGTGTAATTTTTTTGAGCATAGAAAAATTCAGCACGTTTTTTTGGGATACTATTTTTAAAGGTAAAGTTCATTCACTTTTGGCTGGTTCTCCAATAAAAATTTTCTTGCTTATTTTTATCCCGCTTGTATTCGCGGCATTCATTTTTATTTTTCGAAAAAAAATAATCCGTTTCCATTTTATAAAAAAAGTTGTTGATTTTATCAAAGGTATTGGAGAAGGATTACACTCGGTAATTAAAATGAAAAATCGCGGGTGGTTTATCCTTCATACAATATTTATTTGGGGGCTGTATTGCCTATCGGGATATTTTTGTTTTTTTTCAGTAACGGCAACCTCCCATCTTGGTGGAGTAGCTGCACTTTTTATTCTTGTGCTCGGCGGCATAGGTATGAGCGCACCCGTGCAAGGCGGCATTGGGGCTTACCATATTATCGTTCAAAGTGGATTGGTGTTTCTTGGCGTAGCCTCCGACAAAGCATTGGTGTATGCAACCATCGTACACTCATCGCAAATGTTGTTTATGGCTGCTTTGGGCAGCATTTCCATTATTATGCTTAATATTGAAAAACGCAAACAGTTGAAACATGCTTAAGCTTGATGCTATTTTAAATCGGGTTATTCCCAGAGAGGAACTAAAGCAATCGGTAGCAAGACTTCGTATTAAAAGCAATAAAATTGTTTTTACAAACGGATGTTTCGATTTGCTTCACATGGGACATGTTGATTACTTAAGTAAAGCTGCCGACTGTGGTACTAAATTAATCGTTGGAGTAAACAGCGATGCCTCTGTACGGCGATTAAAAAAAGGACCCTCTCGACCCATACAGAACGAAACTTCCCGCGCACTCATTATTGCAGCATTGCATTTTGTAGATATTGTTACTGTGTTTGATGAAGACACTCCTTACGAATTAATAAAACTTATTCAGCCGGACGTGTTGGTAAAAGGCGCCGATTACAAAATAGAAGAAATTGCAGGACATGATATTGTACTTGCCAAAGGCGGCGAGGTAAAACTTATTGAACTTGTGAAAGGTTATTCTACCAGTGCAATTGAAAAGAAAATAAAAGAAATAAATTAGTACTAATTTTTATTACTCGATCGAATAAATAACACAATTATACAACGAAGCGTCGCCACTACCGAAAGCGTCCGAGAAGCAAGCAAAACCATATCTAAATTAATTACCATTACGCACCATGAAACTTTGGCAAAAAGGATTTAAAACAAATAAAAAAATCGAACGATTTACTGTCGGAAATGATATTATGTTCGATATGCAGTTGGCCGAGTACGACGTGTTGGGTTCTATTGCACATGCACGCATGATTACGTCAATAGGTCTTTTAAGCAAAGTAGAACTTACAAAGTTAGAGGCCGAACTGAAAAAAATATACAAGCAAATAAAAGACGGAAAATTTGAAATTGAAAACGGGGTTGAGGATGTCCACTCTCAAATAGAATTAATGCTTACCCGTTCGCTTGGCGAAACAGGCAAAAAAATACATGTGGGGCGCTCACGCAACGATCAGGTGTTGGTTGACTTGAAATTATTTTTACGAGAAAATATAAAACATTTGTCTGAAAATGTAGCGCAATTATTTAATCTGCTCATAAAACAAAGCACACACTACAAAGATTATTTACTGCCGGGCTATACACATTTTCAAATTGCTATGCCTTCGTCGTTTGGATTATGGTTTGGTGCGTATGCCGAAAGTCTTGTTGATGACATGGAAGTGTTGCTGGCCGCCTATAAAGTAATGAATAAAAATCCGCTTGGCTCTGCAGCCGGTTATGGATCTTCGTTTCCGCTTAACCGCGAGCTGACTACCAAACTACTTGGCTTCGACAGTTTGAATCAAAATTCGGTTTACGCACAGATGACACGTGGAAAATCAGAAAAAATTACAGCGCAGGCTTTGTCCAATATCGCTTCAACATTAGCTAAATTGAGTTACGATGTATGTATGTATATGAATCAGGAATTTGCATTTGTTTCGTTCCCCGATGAACTCACAACAGGTTCGAGCATTATGCCACACAAAAAAAATCCGGATGTATTTGAACTGATACGTGCCCGTTGTAACAGAATACAATCTGTCCCCAACGAACTTACATTGCTTACCGGCAATCTGCCATCGGGCTACCATCGCGACATGCAACTCACCAAAGAAATTATTTTTCCGGCAATCACATCGCTGCAAGAGTGTATTGCCATGGCTATGCTGATGTTAGAAAATATTTCTATCAAGAAAAATATTCTTGCCGATAAAAAATACGACTTGTTGTATAGCGTGGAAGCCGTTAACCAATTAGTATTGCAGAAAATACCCTTTCGGGATGCCTACAAAAAGGTTGGGCAAACTATTGCCGAGGGGAAATTTGTTCGCCCAAAAAAAATTAATTATAAACACCTTGGCAGCATTGGTAACTTAGGCAGCAACGAAATACAAAAACAGTTTAATAAAGTAAAGGCAGGATTCGCTTCTTCAAGCTCAATAAAAAATTTGGTGTAACCGAATTTTTATAAGCTTAATTGCGTTTTCTCGGTTAAATAAGCCAAAAAAATAGTAGTGTTTAGGTAGTAATTCCTGCTACATAAAGTTTGCATATCATTAGTCTTTACAATCCAATAGTGAGTTCGTAAGTTTGCAGCGTATTTCTAATTAATATGCTCCGTTATTTTTCAGCCGATTATATTTTCCCGATTTCATCTCCTCCAATAAAAAATGGTTTTGTTGCTATTGATAACAATGGTGTAATTGCAGAAACAGGCGAAGTAAATACGCATACAGCACCTCTCTTGTCGCAAACGTATAAAGGAATTATTTGTCCCGGCTTTATTAACACACATTGCCACCTCGAGCTTTCGCACATGAAAGGGATTATTCCCGAAAAAATCGGAATGGCCGGGTTTATTAAAAACATGATTGCAAGGCGCCCCAATTATTCGTCTGAAAAAATTACTAAAGCTATTGTTGAAGCCGAGAAAGAAATGATTGAAAATGGAATAGTAGCCGTAGGAGATATATCGAATGACGATTCAACTTTTTTACAGAAAAGCAAAGGCAACTTGAAGTACCACACTTTTTTTGAAGTGTTTGATATTAATCCGAATAAAGCAGATGAGGTAATTGAAAAAGCAACCAGGCTTCGCAATCAATTAAACGCAACTGTATCGAATAGCCAATCTTCAATTGTTCCACATGCTTCTTATACTGTTTCACCTCGCTTGTTTGAATTGATTCGTACAAATGCCGAGATTAATAATTCCATAATCAGTTACCATAATCAGGAAAGCCTTGCTGAAAGCGAATTGTTTAGTAGCAACAACGGTAATATTGCTAAATTGTTTGCTGAACTAAAAATCGAACTTCGGCATATTTCAAAAACAAATTTAAACTCACTACGCTCTACCCTGCACTACTTTTCTCCTGTAAATAAAACACTTCTTGTACATAACACATTTTCAACTATTGAAGATATACTCTTTGCCGAAAATTATTTTAAGGTTGGAGATTTTAATCTGAAACAAATAAAAAGTTCTACTGAAAAGAATGGCACCAAACTGTTTTGGTGTTTTTGTCCCAATGCCAATATGTACATAGAAAATAAACTGCCCGATTACAACTTGTTTATTAATGCCGGCGCTCAATGTACAATTGGTACCGACAGCCTTGCATCTAACCATTCACTTTCGGTTTTAGAAGAACTAAAAACAATAACTATGTACGTCCCGCATTTGCCCTTGCAAACACTTTTAACATGGGCTACGTTAAATGGGGCAAGAGCCTTGGGTTTTAGCAGCGAGTTGGGAAGCCTTGAAAAGGGGAAACGACCCGGATTGAATCTTATTACAGATTATGATTTACGCACACTAAGCCTACGCACAAAAAGTAAGGTAAAAAAATTGATCTGATTATTTTATTGGAAGAGGAATTTGTGCAGCTAATTTTATTATCGCTTCGGCTACGATTAAATCCTGAGGGTTAGTGATTTTAATATTTTCCGGTGTTCCATCAATCAAATGAATTTGTTCGCCGGATGCTTCCACAATTGAAGCATCATCCGTAAAAGTGGTTTTGTATTCTTTTTGATATGCCTTTTTTAACTTTTCCGTACGAAAGCATTGCGGAGTCTGTATTACACAATACCGAGAGCGATCAACCGCCATGCTTTTTCCCGATTCTATTTTACGAATGGAGTCGTTAAGCGGAACAGCAGGCACTGCATTGCCATACATTTCGGCATCGCGAAAAGCAGCAAGAATAGTTTTGGTATTTACTAATGGGCGAACAGCATCGTGAATTGCAACAAGACCGGGTTCTACAATTAACTGCAATGCCTTTTTAACCGAATCGTATCGGGTTTCGCCTCCTTCGGTAATTTTAACCGGTGTAGTAAATTTGTGCTCTGTGCAAAGTTGCTGCCAGTTTTCAGACTGAGAGGGAGGAAGAGCAATAATAATTTCGGGGTTAAGTCCGCAGTCAAAAAACTTTGTAATGGTGTGCATAAGTACCGGCTTCCCATTGAGTTTCATAAACTGTTTGGGAATTGTAGAGTTCATACGTGTTCCTATTCCTCCGGCTACAATAACGACGTATTTCTTAACTGTAATTTCAGTCATGAATGTTGCAAATGTAATTCTAATGAATAAAAATTACTTGCAAAGTTTTTAACCATTCGCGCAGATTTATCAACGCCTTTTACAATATAAGCATGGCATCACCGTAGGTGAAAAATCTGTATTTCTCGCGTATTGCTTCTTTGTACGCCTTCATGGTGAGGTCGTATCCGCCAAAAGCACTAACCATCATCAGCAAAGTTGATTCGGGCAAGTGAAAATTAGTAATCATGCAATTGGCAATGCTGAAATCATACGGAGGAAAAATAAATTTATTTGTCCAACCGCTGTAAGGTTTCAAAAAGCCATCCGTAGAAACTGATGTTTCAATGGAGCGCATACTTGTTGTTCCTACGCAGCACACCTTCTTTTTAGCGGCAATACCTTTATTTATTATTTCGGTAGCCGGCACAAGTATTTCGGCTTGCTCCGAATCCATTTTGTGTTTTGTAAGGTCTTCAACTTCAACAGAACGAAAAGTTCCCAAACCAACATGCAGTGTTATATTGGCAAAATTAACGCCCTTTAATTCTAATTTTTTTAATAGCTGTTTGCTGAAATGCAGACCTGCAGTAGGAGCTGCAACAGCACCTTCTTTGCGTGCATAAACGGTTTGATATCGTTCCACATCTTCGGGGGTTGGCGGGCGTTTAATGTATTTGGGCAGAGGTGTTTGACCAAGTGTTTCGAGCGCTTTTTTAAATTCTTCGTAAGGTCCATCGAACAAGAAGCGAAGTGTACGACCGCGAGATGTTGTGTTGTCAATTACTTCGGCTACCAGCAAATCGTTTTCGCCAAAATACAGTTTGTTGCCAATGCGTATTTTACGTGCAGGATCAACCAGCACATCCCACAGACGGCTTTCGCGGTTAAGTTCGCGCAACAGAAACACTTCTATTTTAGCTCCTGTTTTTTCTTTGTTACCCCACATACGGGCCGGAAAAACTTTTGTGTCGTTTAATATCATCACATCGCCATCGCCAAAAATATTCAGGATGTCTTTAAATACTTTGTGTTGTATTTTTCCTGTTTTGCGATCAACAATCATTAAGCGCGCCTCATCGCGGTTTTTAGCCGGTGTGTCGGCAAGTAATTCTTTAGGTAAATTAAATTTGAACTGAGATAGTTTCATAATATGTTAATTTTTTAGCGTAGGATTCTGACAAAAAAACAAATTCGACAATTTGTTTTGGTATCATTTAACCTTACGGGATTAAACAATTTATTTATTTGGGATGGCGAATATACTCACATACCCCCCCCCTTTGTCAAGTTTTTTTCAAAAATAATTTTTAAGTCAGGGAGTCTTCACCCTCGCTTCACGTTACAAGTGATGTTGGAGCACTGTTTGCATTTGCTCTATTTCCATTGCTTGCTCTAACTTGAATGTGCCAATGCGTGTGCGGCATAATTTGGTGAGGTGCGCACCTGAGTTAAGAGCCTTGCCTAAGTCGTTGGCCAACGAACGTATGTAGGTGCCTTTGCTGCACACTATCTTGAAATCGGCAAAGGGTAATTGCAGATTAGTTATTTCAAAAACAGAAACCGAAATTGTTTTGGCTTTTAACTCGGGGGTTTTGCCGCTGCGCGCAAGTTTATAGGCCCGGCGACCATTAATTTTTATTGCCGAATAAGCCGGGGGAATTTGTTCAAAGGTGCCGGTGAATTGTTTAATGGCTTCTTGAATAGCTTTTAAGGTGATGTGTTCGAAAGGATAAACGGCATCGATGGGTTGTTCTAAATCGAAGCTGGGTGTTGTGGAGCCAAAACAAATGGTTCCAACGTACTCTTTTTCCTGCATCTGAAATTCTTCAATTTCTTTGGTGTATTTGCCTGTACATATTATAAGCAGACCTGTTGCAAGCGGGTCAAGTGTTCCGGCATGTCCAATTTTAACTGTTGATTTTTGTGTTTTGTTATCCGGGCTGTTTAATTCAAGGGTGTTTTTGAATTGTTTTTTCAACATCAATCGTATTTTATTTACCACATCAAATGAAGTCCATTTGTAAGGCTTATTGATGAGCAGAACG
The DNA here is from genome assembly GCA_020849195.1 of Bacteroidia bacterium. Taxonomy (GTDB): domain Bacteria; phylum Bacteroidota; class Bacteroidia; order JABDFU01; family JABDFU01; genus JABDFU01. The sequence goes on along the minus strand of JADLGT010000143.1, from coordinate 1,190 downwards.
CGCCCATTTTGGTAAGAGCTTAGCGTAGCGTCCATTTAATGGGTAAGTTGAAGTCCGGAATACAACGCATACACAAGAAATAATATACCAAGCACAATTCGGTAATAACCAAAATGCTTAAACCCGTATCGAGTTAAAAAACGAATGAATGCTTTTACTGCAACAATTGCAACAATAAAAGCTACAAGGCAGCCTGTAAGCAAAATAAAAATATCGTTACTGTGAATGTTGTCTTTTGATTTAATCAGGTCGAGTCCTGTGGCGGCAAACATGGTTGGTATGGCAAGCAGAAAGGAGAACTCGGCAGCTTGCTTTCGGTCGAAGCCGGAAAAAATTCCTCCAAAAATTGTTGCGGCAGCTCGCGAAACACCCGGAATCATTGACAGGCATTGGAACAGTCCTATTTTAAACGCATTGGCAGGGGATATGTCTTCAACCGAAACGTATGCAGATTTTTTATTTTCCGTCCAACGGTCGAGTAAAACCAAAATAATTCCACCAACGATTAGCGAAACGCTTACGGTTACAGGATTAAATAAAAGTGTTTTAATTAGTTTATATGCAAAAAATCCAATAACACCGGTAGGCAAAAATGCGATTGCAAGTTTTACATAAATAGTTACCCCAACTAAAAAACGCTTATAATACATAACTAACACTGCCAGTATAGCGCCAAGCTGAATAACAATTTCGTAAGTTTTGGCAAACTCGGTGTCCTGTAATTTCATTAACGACCCTGCCAAAATCATGTGTCCGGTTGAAGATACCGGAAGAAATTCGGTAAGCCCTTCAATAATTGCAAGAATAATAGATTGAACGATTGACATGAATTGTTATTCTAATTGGTAGAAAGGTGCAGTGTAATAAAGGGCTTCGGTCATCAACAAGAATGAGACAACTATTCTTTCACTTTTTTCATTATGGCAAACATTACCGTTGCGAATCCGGTCAGCACAATAATGGGCGCGAGTGTAATTCTTCGGAAACTGAAAATTTCGGGATTAAATACATTGGGATCGTCAGATCCTCCTCCGGCCATTAATACAAAGCCAATTACCAGCAGAGCAATACCGGCAAGCATTATTTGGTAATTTATTTTCGCAAATGCAAATCCTTCTTTTTTTCCTTTAGCCATTAGGTATGTTGTTGATAATAAGCAGGCGTAAAAGTAAATAAATATTTAAACGAGT
>JADLGT010000142.1 GCA_020849195.1 Bacteroidia bacterium | reverse complement strand
TTGCCTGCCGCAACATTACTTATCGTCGATTGAACATCGGTTGTGGTGGAATTAGTTCCTTCGCTCCAACTGTACGTGTATGAAGGGTTTCCGCTACTTATGTTAACAGTAACACTACCTGTTTTAGCTCCGTTGCAGGTAACAGCGGTTGGCGTAATAGAATTTACCGTAGGTCCACCATTGTTACTTACGTTAGCAACGCCGGTTTTTGTACAACCATTTGCATCTTTAACGGTTACCGTATAGCTATTGGCTGCAATATTATTATTGGTAGGCCCTGCAACCGAATTGCTCCATGTGTACGTTAAACTTCCGGCACCGCCCGAAGCAGAAGCAATTGCTGAACCGTTATTTACACCGCAATTCGCATTGTTGGTAACAAAAGTAGGGTCGTTTATTGCAGCAGGCTCAGTAATAGTAACAACACTTGTACTTGTACAGGTGCTGGCATCGCCAATTGTTACTGTATATGATCCTTGCGTTAGGCCCGATATAGTTTGTGTATTTTGTGCCGAGCTCCACGAATATGTAAATGGAATTGTTCCGCCGGCTATATTGACAGTTGCGCTTCCGTCATTGCCACCGTTACAAGTTACATTAGTTACAACGGAAGCTGTTGGTACGCCGCCACCAACGTTGGTTATTGTAGCCGATGCCGTACCGGTACAAGCACTCCCGTCAAAAACCGTAACCGTATAAGTAGTTGCAGACAAGCCCGATTCGGTAGCGGTTACTCCTCCGCTCGACCATGAAAAACTGTAGGCGCCTTGTCCGCCATTCGGTGTAACTGTTGCGCTGCCGTTCGGGTTTCCGCATGTTGATGAAACAACACTAACTGTTCCGGTAACAGCCGATGGCTGAGTAATAACCGTTGTACTAATAGCAGGACAGTTATTTGCATCGGTAACAGTTACAGAATAAGTTCCACTTATAAGTCCGGAAACTGTTTGCGACGTAGCACCGTTACTCCATGAATAAGCGTAGCCAGGAGTGCCTCCCGTTGCAGCAGCACTTGCGGTCCCGTCATTACCGTTATAACAAGTTACATTGGTTGAAGTGGCCGTTATTGTTGCGCCGCCCGAACTGGCAACAATGGCTGTGGTTGAAGTGCTGCATCCTTTCGAGTCAGTTACTAATACGGTGTAACTTCCTCCTGCAACATTAGAAATTATTGCGGTCGATCCGCCACCGGGAGTCCACAGGTAAGTATATGGCGATATTCCGCCATTGGGAGTTACGCCTACAGAACCATCGTTCACACCGCAATTTGCCGGAGAGCTATTGGTGAGCAATGACATGGCGGCCGGTTCGGTGATTGACGAACTTGATGAAGTTGTGCATCCTTTTGTGTCGGTTACAACCACTGTATATGTGCCTACCAAAAGAGATGATGCCGTTGCGCCATTTCCTCCGGCAGGAGACCATGAATACGAATACGGAGAAGAGCCTCCGTTTACATTTACCGATAAAGTACCCGTACTACCTCCATTACATTTTATGTCGGTTTTTGAAAGAGATAAGTTTATTGCCGAAGGCTGAGCAACAGCCGTAGTAGCCGATTTGGTGCAGCCTTTACTATCAGTAACGGTAACTGTATAGGTTGCAGCAGGTAAGCTTGTTGCTGTTTGTCCGGCTCCGCCGGAAGGAGCCCATGTGTATGTATATGGTCCCGATCCTCCATTAGGTATTACGGAAGCTGTTCCATCTGCAGACCCATTACACGAGGTATTTGTTGATGAAGGCGTGAGTGTTACAGCCGGCGGCTCGGTTATTACAGCCGTTGAAGTTTTTGTGCATCCCTTTGAGTCAGTTGTTGTTACTATATATGTACCCGGAGCTAAATTTGTTGCTGTTATAGTGGTTTGGACGGGAGTCGTACTCCATGAATAGGTGAGTGGCGTTGAGCCTCCGGTGGGCAGAGCGGTGGCGGTGCCGTTATTTGCACCGGAACATTTCGAATCAACTTTGCTTGTAGTTAAAGTCATTGGAGAACTTACTGTAACAGTTGCTGCGGCAGTTTTTGTTGCACCCGAATTGTCGGTTACCGTAACGGAATAAGTCGTTGTTGCAGTGGGGCAAACATTTAATACAGATGTAGTCGATCCGCCTCCGCTCCAATTATAGGTGTACGGAGTTGCACCTCCACTTGTGTTTGCAGTGATGTTCGTACATCCGCCACTACACACCGAAGCGCTAGTTATATTTACTTGAGGTCCTACACAATTGGTTACATTAATCTGGTAGGTAAAAACTTGAACTCCTACGTTAGGACAATTGTCATCTTTAACAGTTACTGTAAATACATAAGGAGATGGTCGTACATTGGCTGCTGTTGGTGTCCAACAAAAAGTTCCTTTAGGTCGCGAACCTCCGCTGCTGGTAAACGTAGCGCCGGGAATGCCGTTATTCCAACTAATACTAACATTTTGTGCTGCATCCGCATCGGAACTGAATACATCGAAACAAATCGGACTATCTTTACAAGCTGTAGTTGAAAAGCTAGTCGTGTTGTCTATGCCCGACATTATAGGCATATTATTTGTACAGGCTTTAATATATATCTGCATATCACGCACCACGTAGCCTACCTTTTTTTTGTTCCGGTATTCATCAACTTGTATGGCAATTACTCCGATTTGTTGTGTGGTAGGAGTGAAACAAATATCGCCGGTAGTTTTATTAATTGTAACCCCGCCACTTGTTGCTATGGGGTTGGTGCCCGAGTATGGCGGCATGTATGTTACTACATCAGTCCACGATGAACTGACAGAGGTGCCTCCTCTGGCATTAATTAAAGAATATACTAAAGAATCTCCATCTGCATCAATAGCACCGGGGTTAAAACAGAATTTTTGCCCCACACAAGCAACAGGCAGTGGTACATTCGAGAAAACCGGAGAGCTGTTACACCCTCCGGAATTATTCAGCATTGCATCAACGTATGCACAAGATGAGCAGGGCGTAATGATTGTATTGATAGAGCAACTTCTGTTGCAAACACCATAGCCAAATGTAATATTACCGGTACAAGTTCCTAAGGTAATCGTATCAATGTACTCGTAATATTGAAAACCTGGCGTAGTGCCTCCGTTGCAGGTTGATTTGCCGGTAGGGCATAAAAAAGTAACTTCGGGGCCTACATAATTGGTAGCTGCTGTTACATTCGTAGGCTTAGGAAATGTTATGGTGCCTGACCCGCAAGATGAACTCCAGTCAATGTCAATATTTGCACCTACTCCATAGTAAGTGTCCAAAAAAGCGCTATACGAACTTATCATAGCCGCTCCCGAACAATCGCGATAAAATTTGAGTGTAATTTCGTACTTGCCGCCACCCAAACAACGGTACGACATATCAAGAGCGCCTCCATGATCGGCTTTTACAGGTAATGAAGAGCAAAATATAATTAATGTGCTTAATAAAAAATGGCGAAAGTTCACGGTTATAAGGGCATAATTTAAGTAGATAAAGATAGAACTTCAACCGAAAGATGGCAAGTTGAATTAAGGCGATAAGTTAAGACTTTGACTTTGGTCGAGGCTTTTCAATTGCATAATCTCGGTTAAAAATTCCTAAACCTCCCAAACACACCTAGTGGTAATTTGTTTCCTGATGTAGCCTGTAAAAACAATTCACCTGTTTGAAGATTTTTATCGGTTTTTGTTTGAAGCAGATTTTCAATAATAAGAGATGAAAATCCTAATGAATAAGCATTCAGTATTAAAAAGTGTGTTTTTTCGTCGAGCAAATTCAACACAACTTTCATCATCTCGTTTATATTATCTTCCAACTTCCATTTTTCTCCATTGGGGCCATGTCCGAATGCAGGAGGGTCGAGGATAATTCCATTGTATTTGTTCCCTCTTTTTTCTTCTCGTTTTACAAACTTCAGCGCATCTTCCACTACCCATCTAATATTTTCAAGCGAAGACAGCTCCATGTTTTCCCGAGCCCATGTTACTACTTGTTTTATCGAATCTACGTGTGTAACGTCGGCACCCGCTGCCTTTGCAGCCAATGAAGCACCGCCGGTATAAGCAAACAGATTGAGGAAACGGACATCGCTTCCTGTATTTTTTATTGAGGTAACTGCATCATTTATATAATCCCAGTTTACAGCTTGCTCGGGAAAAATTCCAACATGTTTGAATGAAGTTAGACCCAAACGAAAATTTAAAATGGTCGATGAATTAGTCAACTTATAACCGATCTTCCATCGGTCGGGCAGTTGTTTTAATTTTTTCCATTCTCCTGCCGAACTCGATTTAGGCATAAAGCGTACGTGGGCAAACTGCTCCCATTCTTTTTCGGATAAATTTTTATCCCATACGGCTTGCGGCTCCGGGCGAATGGTAAGGTATTGACCAAAACGTTCCAACTTTTCAAATCCGCCACAGTCAATCAGTTCGTAGTCTTTCCAGTTTGTAGGTGTAAGTAATTGCATAGCCAAATTTACAATTTACGATTAATGATTCAGTGTTTTTTTGAAGATTCATTACCTTTGACGCAAGAAAAAATGTTAAACGAAAATTTAATCACAAGCTGAATAAAAGATATTCTGTCAAATAAAGCCTCGACTATTACAGCTTCAAGTGTCGTCACCTCTACAATACAATAAAATTGAAACATTTAGTACAGTTTGTTTTTTTTCTCCTTTCTTCCGTGTCTTTCCTTTTTTCTCAGGAAGAACAATCGGGCATTAAACCGGCTCCTTCTTACGACACCAATTACTATCGGACTTATGAAGACCGTTTAGTGATTGCCCTTTATCAGGCATCACAAAATTATAATATGGAAATAAAACAAACTTCAATAGCCGACAAGGCCGGAATATCACACATCAATTATTTCTCTGATGCAGCTACTGTTAACGGGATAGTAATTGATTATGACAAACTCTGTCTGTCGTTTGCTTATAAAACCCTTCCCCAACTCGACTCCTACAAAAAAGGAAACAACAAAGCGGGAGGTATAGGTCTCTCGCTTGGCGGCGACAAATGGCAGTTGGAAGCAAACATAAAAACCTACAAATGGTTCTATGATTTAAGCACAGCTTTATACGATACTTCGTACCGAGATTCAATGCCTTACTACCAAAACCCTTCCATGAATGTGAATAATTTAAAATTTAAATTCATGTATTTCACCAACAATAAAAAATTTTCATACCAATCTGCTTACGCCTGTAACGAGCGACAGCTTAAATCCGCTTTTTCGCCGGTGTTTGTAGCTAACTTATATGTAAATACAACCAAGGCCGACTCTTCTTTTATTCCTTATTTTATTCGTTCGTTTTACGGTTACAATGCCGATGTGAACGCTATGCGAACAATAGCCTACACCGCCGGAGGAGGAGTTACGGGAACTTTGGTTGTATATAAACGTTTTTTTATAAACGGAATGTTTACATTGGGGCTCGAGTCACAATACAATCAGTACCATCATAATTCAACCGGTGTAACCAACAAAGCCAATTACATTAATTGGGCAGCCGATTTAAGAATGGCGGCAGGATTTAATAATCGTAATTTTTTTATGATAGTTAATCTTATCAACGATTTATCTCAGTACCAAAGCAACGTATTTAATCTCAATACAAATTTTAAATCGTTCAGCTTTACAATAGGATATAGATTTAAAGTTCGCGAACCTCGATTTATGCCAAAAGTACGAGCAACAAAGTTGTATCAATTATTTTAATTTTATGAAAACTGTCTCCGCTCTTTTAATTTTGTCGTTGCCCATGTGTAACCCCGAAGCGATTAATAAAGCTTCGAATAAAATCACAGACGACTCGACCCAAACAGCTAAAACAATTACTATGTCCGATACCATGCACAAGACTAATGAAGAATGGAAAAAAATTCTTAGTCCCGAACAATTCAGAGTGTTGCGCGAAAAAGGAACCGAACGCCCCTTTAGCGGAGAGTACGAAACAAATTATAAGTCCGGAACCTATGTTTGCGCTGCTTGCGGACAGTTGTTGTTTCAATCCGACACCAAGTTTGATGCAGGCTGCGGCTGGCCTAGTTTTTACCGCGAAGCGGCGAAAGGACACATTGTTGAAAAACTCGATAATACGCTTGGCATGAAACGTACAGAGATAGTTTGTGCCCGTTGCGGAGGGCACTTAGGACATGTGTTTGATGATGGTCCGGAGCCAACCGGACTACGCTATTGCGTCAATTCTGTTTCGTTAAAATTTATCCCCGATTCTGTTCAAAAAAAATAAGTTTAGACTTTGGGGTTTATTGCCCAACCCAATTAATACAAATGGGTTTTGCAAATGAATGCGAAGAAATTCGATTTATTCCGACGAATCCCGTATTTCAAACGACTTGCGAAGAAATGTGTATGATTTTAGTTGAAAATCATATCCAAACAATCCTATAATTTTTTAAAAATCAGCCTATATATTTCACCTCAGTCATTAAATTTTAAGGGCTATGGATGAATTGCTATATAAAAAAACTTGCATCTTTGTATGCCCAAATAATTATGGATTTGAAACAGCAATGAATGGTATTTCGTACAAAAAAATAAAAAATAAATATAAGCTATATGGAAGCAACAGTAAGACAAAAAAATCTTTATCAAACAGTAACCGACCAGTTTGATAGAGCAGCAGACTTGATGAAACTGAATGAAGGAGTGAGAAAAATTCTTTCTCATCCGCAGAGTGAAATTATTGTCAATTTTCCTGTGAAGATGGACAACGGAAAAATTGAAATGTTCAAAGGCTATCGTGTTCAACATAACAATGCGCTAGGTCCATACAAAGGCGGACTTCGCTACCATCCTACTGTTGACCTTGATGCGGCAATGGGCTTAGCCGCCTTGATGACTTGGAAAACAGCATTAACTTCTTTACCCTTTGGTGGAGCAAAAGGAGGTATTCAGTTGGATCCTGCAAAGTATTCGGCCGCCGAAATGGAAAGAATTACTCGCAGGTTTACCTATGCCTTAGGCGATAACATTGGTCCTGATTATGATATTCCTGCTCCCGATGTGAATACCAATAGTCAAATGATGGCATGGATGATGGATACCTATATTTCAACAAGAAAGCCTGCCGATCGCCAAAAAAACATACATATTGTTACCGGTAAGCCCGTAAATTCCGGAGGTTTATCCGGCCGCGATGCATCAACAGGGCTTGGCGTAGTTTTTACAATTGACGAATGGGCAGAAATTAATAAAATTGATTTGAAAAAAACATCGTATATCATTCAAGGATTTGGTAAAGTTGGATACTGGGCAGCACATTTCATGAACCAGCGCGGTGCCACTTTACTTGCAGTTCAGGATGGCAGTGGAACCATTTTTAATTCAAAAGGATTAAATGTTGAGGAACTTTATCAATATACCAAAACAAATAATGGTTTGGTAAAAGGCTATTCGAAGGCAGAAGAAATAGACAAAATAGAATTTTTTAAAATTAAAGCCGATATTTTTATTCCCGCTGCTTTAGGAAACCAAGTAACAGAGGAAACAGCGCCACTGCTAAATGTAAAACTTATTGCGGAAGGCGCTAATGGACCAACCAACTCCGGCGGAGAAAAAATTTGTCAGGAAAGAGGTATAAAAATTATTCCTGATATTCTTTGCAACTCGGGTGGAGTAATTGGAAGCTATTTTGAATGGATACAAAACAAACACCAGGAAATTATGGAACTGGATGAAGTAAACAAAAGACTTAAAAGTAAAATGTCAAAGGCGTTCGGCGAAATGGTAAAAGCCGCTGACCACTACAAAACCGATTGGCGAACAGCGTCCTATATAGTTGCAATATCAAAAATTGAAAACAGCTATCGCGAACGCGGAATTTTCCCGTAGTAAAATCAAAATACAACATTTTTTTCAACCCAAGTTATTATAACTTGGGTTGTTTTTTTAGGGTGGGATCAGGCTAATGCCGATGTGCTATCTGTAATGGTACAATTGCTATTGCATAGTTTCGGTTTAATCAAACGATGCCATAACCGTTTCGCCGCCTCTTACTTTTTGATTCAATGCAACATTAACTTTAGTTCCGATCGGCAGTAGTATATCAACTCTCGAACCGAATTTAATGAAACCAAACTCTGCGCCCTGAACAGCTTTGTTTCCTTCTTTACAATAATAAACAATGCGACGAGCCAAAGCTCCGGCTATTTGCCGGAACAAAACAGATTTTCCGGACTTGTGTTCAACAACAATTGTGGTGCGTTCATTTTCGGTTGACGATTTAGGATGCCAGGCAACAAGGTATAATCCTGCATGATATTTTACATACTTAACCAACCCGCTTATAGGAAAGCGATTTACATGCACATTAATCGGCGACATGAAAATTGAAATTTGCAAACGCCTATCTTTAAAATATTCCGAATCTTCTACTTCTTCTATTACCACAACTTTTCCATCGGCGGGAGCTATGATATGATTATCGTTCGCAACTGTTTTCCGGGCAGGGTTACGAAAAAACTGCAATACAATTACTAAAAGCAATGCCGACAATGCGTATGCCAACGTATGCACATAATGATTGTTACTAAAATATTCGGCAATTACCACAAGCAAGGAGCCGAATAAAATGGTAAGATTCATGGTTGGGTATCCTTCTTTGTGTATCATAACCTATGTGTGATAAATAAATAAATAAAAATAAATGGAGATGACAGTAACAGGCTGTCGAAACGATCAAGAACACCTCCATGTCCGGGAAGTATCGCACCGGAATCTTTTACATTGACGCTCCGTTTGAATAAGGATTCAATTAAGTCGCCCAGGTTGCCTGCAACAATAATAATTACAGCTATAACAAGCCAGTTTACAACGGTTAACTCAGTAAAATAAATTGATACAATATAAGCGGCAATAATTGCCAACACACCACCACCAACAGCTCCTTCCCATGTTTTTTGAGGTGAAATACGTTCGAATAATTTATGTTTCCCGAACGCTCTCCCCGACAAATACGCACCTGTATCGCTGCTCCATAGTACTAATAAGATTCCCATTATTTTATTAGGTGTGTAATTTGTTGTACTATCAAATCCAATCATAGCCAGCAATGAAAAAGGAAGAGCAACATAAATTACACCTAACAAAGTAAATGCAATATTGCCAAATGGATTTGTTTTTTTTCTGTACAACTCAATAATAAATAATCCGAAACAAAGCGGAAGCAAGGCTGCGAGCGGAATTATTGCCAAATGGTTATATGCTGCGTAAGAATGTAAAACAAAGGCCTTGTACAAACTCAATCCTAATAATAAACCGATAATTTTTTGTGGTTCGTGCCCTGTTTTTTCGACCAGTGTATAAAACTCCCAAAGTCCAAGGCAAATAATTATAAAAAGCAAAATCAAAAACGACCAAGCGCTAAGCATCACAGCGCCTGCAAGTACAATGACAAATAAAATTCCGGTTATGCTTCGTTTAATCAAATTGTTTATGAGTTGTTCGATTCAAAAATACTTAAATAGATTTTTTCGACAAAAATTTAGGCGCTTCTCCGGCGCATCAGTTCTTGGTTAAATTGCTATCCATTATATACTTTGCACGTATTACATTGTCTCGCTCAACATAAAGTGCAGCTTCGCCAATTGATTTATAGAGAGAATCCTGTGTGTTGATTATCACACACAAAATATCATTCTCAATCAGTAAAGCCTTTAGGAGTTCGGCTTTATGAATTTCGGCAGTAGTATAAATTTTAATCCAGTTGTTGTTCACGTTATTTGCCTGAATCAATAAGGAAAACATAAATTTCCTTAGGGCCGTGTGCGCCCTGTACAAGTGTTTTTTCAATATCGGCAGTACGACTGGGGCCAGTAATTGTTGTAATGAGCGAAGGAAGATTTGTGCCGTATTTTTTTTTTAATCCGTTGAGTGCATCTTTAACACTATATACCAACTGACTGGTGTATGCAACTACAATGTGGTAATTAGCGTAGGCCGGCAGCCTTCGACCTGAAGCTTGTCGTGATGACATTACAACACTTCCGGTTCGGGCAACTAAAAATTCGCAGCTTGTTATACCAACATTGGTATGAATAAAATCAGCCTCAGTGTCGGAAAAATGGATACGACCTTTGTTAAGTAATTTTTTTATCGACTCTTCCTTGCAAAATACATTGTCCCATTTATTTTCATTAAGCAGTGAAGCTATTGTTGAAACAAAATCGGTTTCATCTTCGCAAAAAGCGAACTTGCCGTTGATGGCCGAAAAACGTTGGGCAAACAAAACTTCGGGCGAATCGTTTGAAGTAGTGTAAATATCAGAGTCGAAATCAACTGCGCCAAAATCAATAGCTGATTTATGAATTAACGCTTTACGTATCTTCTTTAAAATTTTTTCTTTGGAGGTACTCTCTTCCATTAAAATAATGTTAATGGTTTTGTGTTGTCCGAGCTTTCGGGCGGATTGCTTAACTGTACTTCTGTTTGTACCGGTTTTTTTTCTGTTTGAGACGGGTTGGAAACTTCGGAACCTTGTGTTGTCGCACCATTATCGGATGGTTGAACCTGTGCAGATCCATTTGTGTCGTTCGAGGCAGATTTAGAGGACACTTTTTCGTCGGGCTGAAACGGCCGAACACCAAAAATACGTTCAAGATCTTCCTTAAAAATAACTTCTTTGTCTAATAACAGTTGTGCCAGCTGCGAAAGTTGTTCTTTGTGTTTAATAAGAATTTCCTTCGTGCGCTTATAGGCGGCATCAATTAGTTTGCTTACTTCTTCATCAATGGTTTCTCCGGTTTTTTCGCTGTAAGGCTTGGTAAAACTGTATTCCGATTGACCTGTTGAGTCGTAATAACTTATGTTTCCAATTTTAGGGTTCAATCCGTAATACACAACCATGGCGTAAGCCTGTTTTGTAATTTTCTCGAGATCGCTTAAAGCACCGGTAGAAATTTTTCCGAATACGATGTCCTCGGCGGCCCGACCACCGAGTGCAGCGCATATCTCATCGAACATTTGTTCGGTTGTGGTTATTTGACGTTCTTCAGGTAAATACCATGCCGCTCCTAATGAGCGCCCGCGCGGCACAATGGTAACTTTTACCAAAGGAGATGCATGTTCGAGCAGCCAGCTAACGGTGGCGTGTCCGGCTTCATGAAAAGCAATAACTTTTTTCTCGTGAACAGAAATAATTTTATTTCGCTTTTCAAGTCCGCCGATAATACGATCAACAGCATCGAGAAAATCCTGCCGGTCAACTAATTTTTTATTATGACGTGCGGCAATAAGTGCAGCTTCATTACATACATTGGCAATATCTGCTCCCGAAAATCCGGGAGTTTGTTTTGCCAAAAAATCAACATCAACAGTTGTATCAATTTTTATCGGCTTCAAATGGACTTTAAATATTTCTTTACGCTCAATCATATCGGGCATATCAACATAAATCTGCCTGTCGAAACGCCCGGCACGTAACAAGGCTCTGTCAAGTACATCGGCACGGTTAGTGGCAGCAAGTATAATTACTCCACTGTTAGTGCCAAACCCATCCATTTCGGTGAGCAGTTGATTAAGTGTGCTTTCGCGCTCGTCGTTAGCTCCTGTAACCGGACTTTTCCCGCGTGCCCGTCCTATTGCGTCAATCTCGTCAATGAAAATAATACATGGTGATTTTTCTTTTGCCTGACGAAACAAATCGCGTACACGCGAAGCTCCAACACCTACGAACATTTCTACAAAGTCGGAACCCGAAAGGGAAAAGAAAGGAACTTTTGCTTCACCTGCAACCGCTTTCGCCAAAAGTGTTTTTCCGGTACCCGGAGGACCAACCAACAGTGCGCCCTTCGGAATTTTAGCGCCCAGCTCAGTATATTTTTTCGAATTTTTTAAAAAGTCAACTATTTCTTTTATCTCCATCTTCGCCCCTTCAAGACCGGCTACATCATTAAATGTTATGCTTACATGAATGTCTTTGTCGAACAACTGGGCTTTCGATTTCCCGATATTAAATAATTGTCCGCCGCCGGCACCGCCGGCCATCCTGCGCATAACTATCATCCAAATAATAATGATGATAACCATTGGTATAATGAATGTACTCAAAGGTTCGAACCAGTTAGTTCGGGTATCTTTTTCCGGATATATTTGTTCCTGAGCCGGAAAATCTTTTTGCGCTTCTTTAACAGCTTGAACAAAACTTTCGACGCTTACAATTTTTATTTCATAATGCGGGCCGGGATTTATTCCGCCTCCAACCGAGCGTGTGCGAACAGCTTCATACTGCGGTAAGGCGAGGCTGTCTTTCTTAATATATATTTCGGCTATTTCACCATTTACTACTACAATACGTTCTACTTGTTTTTTCTTTAACATATCTTCCTGAAATTTCCCCATAGCGATTTTTTTCACTTCGCCGGTAAAACTGAAGAATTGTAAAAAAATAAGTACCACAACAATTGCGGCATAAATCCAGTAAAAATTAAATGAGTTTTTTGGCATTTGCGGCTTTTGCGACAAACGTTTTTTCATTTTATTAAGCGGACTCTTAGGGTCGATTTTATTTTGCTGATCGCTCATTTTTCAGGTTTTCGTTATTCGGCATATTCAAGTATTTCTGCGTCGGCCCACAAGTCTTCGAGATTATAAAACCGGCGAACATCGGGCAAAAATACATGTACTACTACTGTTACATAATCTATTAAAATCCATTGTGAATTTTCATATCCTTCGGAATGAAATGGTTTCTCAGATGTTAGTTTTTTCACTTCTTCTTTTATCGAATCCGCAATGGCACTAACCTGCGTACCCGAGTTCCCATCGCAAATTATAAAATATTCGCAAACTGCATTTTCTATCTTTCTTAAATCTATGCAAACAATATTTTGCCCCTTCTTTTCTTGAATGCCTTTTATTGCTGCATCTACTATTGATGACGATTGAAGTTTCTTTTTCTTTTTAGCCATTAAAAAAAATGATTTATCTTACAATTTAATACAAGTGTTTTAACACTTAAAAGATGGGTGCAAAAATAGTCATTTTGGGTTGATAAATGAGCACGAGCACGTTATTTATAGGGCAAAACAAAGTCGACTTAAGTAGTGTTGACTCGACCAATAATTATGCTGCCGAGTTGTTGAAAAACACTGCTATTGCTGATGGTACTGTTATTTGGTCGCACGAACAAACACACGGACGCGGACAACGTGGAAATAAGTGGCTGAGCGTACCCGGGCAAAATCTTACTATTAGCATAGTGCTGCACCCTGCAATAAATGCATCCAAGCAATTTTATCTTACAAAAGCGGTATCGTTAGGGCTGACCGAAATGATTAAGGGAATTGTTGATGAGAAGGCAGATATAAAAATAAAATGGCCCAACGATATTTATGCCGGCAATAAAAAAATTGCAGGAATTTTAATTGAAAATAATTTACGAGGCGATAACATAGTTAACTCAATAGTTGGAATAGGTTTAAACATTAATCAGATTAATTTTAATCCTGCAATAACGAAGGCTTCATCGTTACGACTAATTACCGGAAAACAATTTGATATTAATACTTGTATCAATCAGCTTTGCACACATTTTGAGCCTCGCTACCTGCAAATGAAAGCCGAAAAACACCGATTGCTAAACAACGACTATCATCATGCCTTGTATCGCTTAAACGAAATAGGTAACTATAAAAAAAACAACTCTGTTTTTAATGCCATACTCACCGGTGTGAGTGAGGAAGGAAAACTTACTTTAAAACACGCCGACGGAAAAATTGCTAACTACGATTTTAAAGAGGTAGAATTTGTATAAGCGAATCTCAATTGTCAGCGTTTCGAGTTAACCTCAGCGAAGCTCAAATTTCATACGCCTTTTGGAAGATTATGTAAATGAAATTACATTCTTTAGGCTGCTTGAAGTATAATAACTATTTCTTTTTCTTTTGCCGGTAATAGCTACACCATTCTGTAAGAGCGCATTTCATACATTGCGGGTTACGGGCCAAACAGGTATAGCGCCCATGCAGAATAAGCCAATGGTGAGCAATAGGAATAAGTTTTTCGGGGATATACTTTACAAGTTGCTTTTCTGTTTCTAAAGGTGTTTTTGCACGATTGGTTAAGCCTAATCTTGCCGAAACACGAAACACATGTGTATCAACCGCCAATGCCGGCTTTTCATAAATAACAGAAGCAATTACGTTAGCTGTTTTTCGCCCAACGCCGGGCATTTTCTGCAACTCATCAATATCGGAAGGAATTATGCCTTTAAAATCATTGACCAAAACTTTTGCCATGCCAACAAGATGCTTTGACTTATTATTAGGGTAACTTATACTTTTAATGTATTGAAAAACCTCGTCGCCGGAAGCCTCCGCCATTATTTCAGGACTAGGAAAAGCTTTAAACAAAGCAGGTGTTACCATATTCACACGCTTATCGGTACACTGAGCCGATAAAATAACAGCAACAAGTAATTCATACGGATTTCGATAGTTTAATTCAGTTTCCGCAACCGGCTGATGCGCTTGAAAGTAGGCAAGTATTTTATTAAATCGTTCTTGCTTGGTCATCTTTGCTAATCATGAAAATACCTATTTAAAGGTATTTCGTTAGCCTACAAAAGTAAATAACTTCGTGTACTCAAAACCATAAAAATGGAAATTCAACAGATAGTTGTGTGGTTGTTTTTTTTAGGATCTGTTTTTTATATGGGTATGCGTAGCATTAACACATATCGTAAAAAACAATGCCATAAGGGTTGTGCAGGCGGATGCGGCACAATCAACTTACCAAAAATGGTATTAAAGAAATAATTATCGGTAACGTTAGTGTCTTTGTAAGACTTGGCGTGTTGCATAATAGGCGCATTTTGGTTTTACTCGAAGACAAATAAAAAATCCCGACATGCGCCGGGATTTTTTACAAAAGAAAAATACAATTCTTTCTTTTCCTTGGCAGCAGCTTCAGCAGCAGCAATTGAATCTTGCTTTGCTTTTTCTGCAGCTTCGGCAGCAAGTTTTTCTTGATCAGCAGTTGCAGCAGCCGCAATTGAATCGGCTTTCATTTTTTCAACGGCAGTAATCGAGTCTTGTTTTGCTTTTTCGATAGCGGCTTTTTCCTCAGCGCTAGGACCACATGCAACAACTGCAAGCATACCTGCAAATGCTGCGATAGTGAGAGATTTTTTCATTTTCTGATTTTGGTTTTAGTTGTTTTTTGGTTAAAATCAACACAAATATATACATATATGAGAAAGTACGACATTTTCGTGAAAATATACTTTTCAATATATAATTGTTAATATCCTAAGAGTGAATTAGGTTTAGATAAGATTATACAATTTCAACTGCATAATTCCAATAAAACCTGTGGTTCACCGGGGTTAAAACGGATACCCAATTCCTAAATTAAAATTGGTGAATGAGTACCCTACAGGGTGTGTGATTGCGTAGTTATTTTTCCAAGCAGGGTCAAACAAGTGTTGAATTACCCAACGGTCGCTTTCGGCAAATTGCGGGTCGCGTACCTTTATGCCAAGGTCGAAACGAATAATGAAAAAACTGAAATCGAGGCGTAATCCTAAGCCCGAACCAAGTGCAACTTCTTTGTAAAAGCGGTCGGGTTGAAAATCGCCGCCTGTAAAACTTTGGTTGGTTTTTAATTGCCATATATTTCCACCGTCAACAAAAAATGCAGCATTAAGTTGTTTAAGCAATTTAAAACGATACTCAATATTGCCTTCTAATTGCATATCGCCTATTTGGTCGAAATTATAGCTGCCTAAGTACGAGCCCGGTCCAAGCGAACGTATTTGCCATGCACGAATTCCGTTTGAACCGCCTCCGTAAAAACTTTTTTCGAAGGGCAAGGCCTTTAGGTTGGCAAATGTTTTTCCTATTCCGCCGGCAACACGAAAAACAATTTTTTGATGCTCGGCAATTGCTTTGTAATAGCGATAGTCGATATCGACACGTAAATATTGTGAGTAAGGTACTTTTAATATTTTATAACTTCCGTTTGCATCTTTTACAGCATGGGTAAGGTTGTTAAACGACCGAAGCAGATTGCCGGATGACTCGATATTGAATCGCAGGTATTGATGGTTTTTGTTTTTTTGAATGCTTTGATCGTTATATATAAAAGTGTAACGCGTGTCGGTAACAAGGTGTGGACGATAACTGTTGCGAATAAGAATATTTTTACTGTTGTCGATTATACTTTGAAAATTTGGCTTTAAATCAACTTGCACAAAACTTATTTCAATGGGACTAATCATGTGGGTTTTTACGGGAGATTCTTTCCATGAATACCCTAAAGAAATTTTGTTGATAATGCGTGTGTAGTCGGGGCGTTGTTGGAAGTTGTAAGCCGCATTAAAAATAGTTTTAGGATTTGAGCTTTTTGCCGCATTGATGTGAATAGGGAATAAAAATTTTGGAACATACAAGTTAATTTCCGGACCTAGTTCGAGCGTATTAAACGGAATCCCTTTTTTAATATCAATATTGCTTCCTCCTCCTTGTTGGTTCAACAATCGCTGAACCTCAAGCCCACCTCTCATTCGCACTTCAAAAACTTCAGCTCCTTTAAACGTATTTCGATTTTGATAAATAAGACTTCCGGCTACACCTAAGTTACCACCGGTATTGGTTCCTTCGGTTTCAGCAGTAACCGATTGTTTTAAAATCGGATTAAGCTGTATAACACAGTTTAGAGAATCGGTTGTTCGGGGCGTTTCTTCAAACTTTATGTTTACAAAACGGAAGGCTCGTAGTTCGGAAAAACGTTTGTAGGTAGCTTCGGCATTGTTGACTTGGTATATCTCGCCTTTATTTACAAACGTGGCTTCGCTTAGCACAGCAGGCCTAAATTTTAAATGATCTTTATATAAAATAAAATAATTTTTAAACAATAGGGTATCTTTTAAATACTGCACTTTGGAAAGATTATTAAATTCGGTATCGACGTACACATTTCCGATAAAATATTTTTTGTGCGGACTTTCAAGTAGCGAGTCAGGATTCTCGGGCGATGAAGTGGTGTTATTTTTTATGCCGATAACGAGATCTATTTGCCGGCTTTTCAGAGAGCTGTCGGCTTTAAAATAAATGAACTCTTTTGAAAACTGCCAATAGCCATTGTTGTTCAACATTCGCGTTATGCGGTCGCGCTCTTTTTGTAAAATATCTACATCGTAATTTTGTCCGTGTTTAATGCTGCAACCGGCAGTGTCGAGCAATACGTAATAATTAATATTAGGATCTTCTATTTCGTACGATATATGTCTTATTGTGTAGGGCTTCCCGGCATTAATCAAATAAACAAGCTTTGCTCGCTTCCGATTAAGTAAAACCGAATCGTGAACGGTATTGTAAAAATATCCTTTACTCTGTAAAAAAAGACGCATTTGTTTGGAGGAGTTTCGGGTAAGCATCGAGTCGTAAATTACCGGCGCCTCTCCTACTTCCATTAACCATTGTCCCAACCAAAACCTTTCGTTTGGCTTTGGTTTTTTGCCT
>JADLGT010000141.1 GCA_020849195.1 Bacteroidia bacterium | reverse complement strand
TATCGGGCTTTTCGCAATACGCAATTAATTTTAACACGCATAAGCCGGGTAACGTAACAACTTTAAATGCTCCTTCCACAATTTCGGCATAAGTTACTGCTTCTTTTGTTCCATATACAGAAAGTTCGGTAGGCGGATTTTCCAACAACACTTCTCCATCTTTTTCTATGCCACCAAAAGGAATTAAATCAATTGTTCCGTTAAAGTAAAAACGATAAGGTTCTTCCTCATCTCTTGTGAATCCATAGGTTTCAACTAAATTTTTTACAAGGGTTTTGTATTGCTCGTGTTCATTTATGTAAATACAAAAATCAACATCTTTAGTAGTGCTTTTCTCGCTAAGTGCAATATGGTCTGTCCATAAATCTCTTGCTCGTGCGCCAATTAAATAATAGTCGATGCCGTACTTTTTAAAAGCCAGTTCCAACACTTCAAAAGTCTCTTCAAGACCTTCTTTTTTTAATCGCTCAAAATTTTTCTTTAAAAAGCTCATTGTATATTTTTTGTGCTGTTTCAATACAGCGATGGTCGCCTGTATTCATTAAATCGGTATAAATTAATAAAGGAGGAACTGTGTTGTCGTTAACTTCATCATACTTCCAAAACTTTTTATACACCTTAACATTTCCTTTCGGGTCGGGAATTAATCTGTAATGCTTTATCAATTCGTTTCTTGTTTCGAGTGTATAAAGTGTAAGTACGGCAGGTTTTAAATAATCGGTAAATAAATTTCCGGCAGGTTCGCCACCCCACCATGTTTTACCTTGTTTTATCGGCAACCTTTTCCAATTTGCAAAATCTTCTTCTTTTAAAAATCGGAATGTTCCTATTTCTAATTCGGGTTTTAATTTTTCTGCATACTTTATCATCCAAGTATTCAGCAAGCCTTTTTTATTGGTTAGTTTATATTCGTCTTTATTTATTTTTAAAATAAAGCCTTTTTCTTTTAAGCCATTTAAAATGTAATTAACATTGCCTAAAGCTATTTCTGCACGGTGTGCAATTTCACGATACGGAACATTGATTAAAGTTTCATCACGCAAGAAATCGAACAAAACTTTTAATCCTGTTTTCGTAAAAGCACGATTAATTTTTTCTTTCTCTTCGGGGAGTGTTTTATTTGCATCAATCCACAACAAATTTTTTCCAAATTTCAGCCAAATATTTCCGTTGCTTTCTAAATATGCAATGTTGTGATTCCGTAATTCTTCTTTTATTTTGGGGAAAATGTGGTCGGCAATAATAATAAGTGGAGCTTGGTCTTTTGCCAATTTATAGATTAAGGGCAAATGAATAGTGCGTAAGTTGTTTTTAACCTCGGCGTTCAGCTTTATGATATTGTCGTGATAGGTAAATTCTATTTGCCCATCCAATCCATTATCCGCTCTCTTTTGGTCAATAGGCTTCCACTTGCCCTTTATTTGGGCAGTTCTTTGAAGGTTTTCCAAAGCTGTTGTAGCTATATTGTGTTCTTTCATTTTCACTTTATTTACCCCGTTCACGATTTCGTGAACACGCAAATATAATGAACAATGATTGAAATTCCAAATGCGTACACTATTTAATCTTGTTCACGGTTTCGTGGACGAATTATAACTCAGCGATAATCTTCCTATTAGGGTTGAAAAAACGTAGAGTTGCAAAAAGATTAAGCGGCGGCTTTTTGAATTAAAACACCTATTTCCAATTACGAGAATTCATTAGATTTCTAAGTGCTTGAAAATCATCAATTAAGTTCGATAATCCCAATCCGTAGGGTACAAAAGCAAAAGCTACTGATTATCAGTGGCTTTTTGTTCGATAAAATATCCTGGTTCTTTCAATTGTCGAACTCCCTGTTTTTTCTTGTCAAGATTCAAGTATTCTAATCAAATCATTATTTACATAAAATACTTCTCTACCCTCCTCATGTGCAGATAAAACACCAAGCTCTGTTAATTGAAGCATATATTTTGTAAGTGTCGTTCTACTTCTTGCGCCTGTTATTTCTCCAACTAGTTTTTGTTTAACATAAGGTTGTGAAAATAACGCTTGATTTAATTCTAATGAGTACCATTTTAATTTTGAATTCGCGTATTTATGTGTTGAATCCATTTGAGCCAATATTTCGTCAATTTTTTGATTAGTTATTTGCGATGTTCCTTCCACTGCCCTCAACATAAATAATATCCATGGTTTCCAAGCACTCCTTTGTGTTACGCCGGATAAGCAATGATAATAATCGTTTTTATGATTTATAATATATTTACTTAAGTATAAAACCGGATGCGATAATAATTTTTGGTCAACTAAATACAATAAATTTAAGATACGCCCCGTTCTTCCATTTCCATCAACGAAAGGATGTATTGCTTCAAACTGATAATGCCCAATTACCATTTTTAGAAGCGGATCAAATTCATTTCTTTCGTTTAAAAAACGGAACAAATTATTCATCTTTTTTTCAACTATTTCTTCGCCTCTTGGTGGCGTATATATAATTTCTCCCGACTTAAATTCGCTTTGTCCTCTTTTAATTATTACTTGTGATTGAGGTGGGCGAATCCCTTGCTTAGTGTTTTTTATTTGTTGGAATATTTTAATTGCAATCGTTTTATCAAACACTTTTTTCTTTACCAACGCATTGTAACCTCCCCATAGCGCTTCGCGGTATCTCAAAACTTCTTTAATTGCCGGATTCGCTGAATCTTCTTTTATTGTATCCGATACAGCCTTATATAATTCATCTTCTGTTGTAAAAATATTTTCAATAGCCGTGGAACTTTGGGCTTCTTGTAATGAAATAGTATTTACTAACATCAATGGATTAGGAATACGCATTATGTTTTTATTCAACTCGGCTAAAGCTCTTGATGCAAGTCCCCACTTTATTAAAATTTCTTTATCAATTATGTTTTCAGGTGGTGGTAGATCCGGCAAAGCATTAAAGGGTAAATTCCGGTCAAATGCGGTTTTTTTTAATTTGTTCATTTATTTTAAATATTTGGACATGAATCAAAAATATGTTCAATTTTTTTAATCTACAAATATCATGTTCAATTTATCTAAAAAAATGAACAATTGGTTAATGTATGCTCAATTTTAAGAACAACAAAAGTGTTTACCAATAATTATCTTTTAACCTTAAAACTCAAAATTGCCCTCACAAAAAAACGTAGAAAATGGTTCGTTGGGCTGTGGGATTACCCTATTGATTTATCAAGAAAAATCTCTACTGTGTAATCTGGGTTAAATACCAATCCAGTTAAGGTTGGTTGGGTTTTAAAACGTAACAAAGTGTAACACCTTGTAACAGTGTAACAGGTGTTACAACCGTTACACCCAGTTACAATACATTTATACAGACAGTGTTAGTTGGAAAATGATTGTGTAGCAATTAAGAAGTAGTTGTGTAGTAATTGAAAAACATTGAAAATGATTGAAATTGTACGGCTTTAGTGTTAACTATTAATTATCAGTAATATATTGCTTTTCAAAGGTGAAATATATTAACAATTTGATGAATTAGAAACCGGAACAAATATTATATTTGACAATTCAGTCCAAAACAAATTGTCTAATGATTAACGAAACATTTGGCGACTTTATACGAAAAGCGAGAGAAGAAAAAAATCTTCCTTTGCGAAAAGTTGCTGCATATCTTGATATTGATACTTCTACCCTCAGTAAGGTTGAAAGGGGCGAAAGACCATCATTAACCGATTACCTAAAACCACTTGCAGAAAGACTAATGCTCGATTTAAAAGAAGTTCAATCTAAATTTATTGTTGATAAAATTGATAAGGATTTTGGCGATTTAGAGCATCTTACAGATGGTTTAAAAGCTGCTGAAAAACAAGTTAGAAAAAAGAAAAATAAATGACCCCTGCCTTTTTAGAAATCATTTAAACAACAAGACTTAATAAAAAATAAATATGACAAGTACAGCACAACGAGCAGAATTACAAGCAAAAATATGGAAAATAGCCAACGATGTTCGTGGCTCAGTTGACG
>JADLGT010000140.1 GCA_020849195.1 Bacteroidia bacterium | reverse complement strand
GTTATTTTATTCTTTACTGATCTTCGGCCAAAATATATTTAACCTGCATGGTATAAACTCCTGGGCGACTGTATGTGGGCATTGCCGCAAATTTGGTATGCGAAAAAACTACCGGAAGTCCGGGTAATAATCTATAAGTTATCATATACGTAAAATTGGCTCTATTCCACAAAGCGTTCATTGTTAAATAGCTTCCGGGCGACATCATATTGCCTGCGCCTATTGCACCCCAGTTTCCGGCTATTGTTTTTCCTAAAATATATGGCGCTACTGCTGTAAATGCTACCCCCGAACCATAAGCTACTTCAATATTGTTATTTCCGGATGCAGGCGTAGTAAGCGAAGGACTGTAATCTAATCCGATTCCACTTTGTCCGGCAGCGGGATTAGTTGGACTTTGCACAAGCTCCAAAATGTCGAGCGGTATATTTATTGTTCCTCCCGAAGAGTACGAAACATTATTATCCCAATAAGGTGTAGCACCCATCGAACCTTCATTTAGAGTTGAGGTACCTATGGCCATTAAATCCCAATCAACACTCGAGTTAACATCAAGACGTGTAGCGCCATATTTCGTTATTCCACCTGTATAATTTTTTATTTCGGTAAAATTAAAATCTATTTGAGAGGAACTCGCCATTGTGAGTTGAAGTATCGGCTGAATTTCAATTGTAAGAGAATATAATCGGGTTAATAGTGCAGCTCCGGTTGCATCGTCAGCAATTGTTATATTCATGTCTAAACGATATACGCCCGGTTGAATAGTTGGAGAAATTCCCGGGGTTACCTGAATATCTATTTGAAAATTATGTGTTGACGGATTGGCGAACGGAGTACCGTCATCATTTATTTCAACTAAAGTGTTACATGCGCCGTTATCGTCTGTAAGTACACCATCGTTAACCGGAAAAACTCCGGTTGTGCCTATAATATAATGGGGGCCGGCCAATGTAAACGGTGCTGCAAAGGTACCTGTTATTGCCGGAATGGGGCGAATACCCGCTCCGGAAGGGTATTCCTGATCGGGAGTTGCACAAAGATTATATGCGCGGATGTTGATGCTCGACAAGGGTAAAAGAATTCCTTGAGTACTGTATTGCGAAATTTGTGTAATGGTAACACCATTCTCCACATATAAATCCCATGGGCAATTATTATCGTTTGCTGTAACAGCAAGTTGAAAAGCGTTAAGTGTTTTTCCACTTGTCAAATCACCAAAGCTGGTGAACGTTACATCGGTTGTAAAATCTGTTTTTGTAAAACTTGCCGAAGGACAAATTGCGAAAAGTCTGTTACTATAAAAACAGATGGAAATAAAAAGCCATAGCCATTTTGCCATAGAATGCCATTAAACGGCAAAGATATGAAAAAGTTAAAAAAAACCTAATCAATTCATTGTTAAATATCTGTTATTCAATTTTTTATAAAACGTTTTCATGCCCTATTCATAAAAAAATCAGGCATAAAAAAAGAGCTTGTCCAATCGAACAAGCTCTTTTTTTATGAGTTACTTAATTCTATTGGTCTTCTTGCAATATGTATTTTACAAACATAGTGTAAACACCAGGCGCTGCAAATGTATTTGCAGTACCACCCGATGGGGCTGCGTTAATATCACCATCAGCTTCTGCAGCAGTTAAATAAGGAGCTGTTGCATTTACGTTGTTAACTGATACTGTTGAAGGAAATTTAGCAGGCAAACCCGGAAGAATGCGGTAGTCCATTACAAAATAGTAACCACCAACAGTTTGTGGGCTAGCACCTCCGGAAGTACTGTTTTGTACAGCACCGGCTGTTGAAAACGAGCCAAACAGCCAACTTCCTGCATTTACTTGGCAGTTAGCACCTGTTCCTGTTCCGCCTGCAATATACTTTTCTGAAGTTGCGGCAACAGCAGTAGATGTTGGACGCGCATAAGGAGTAGTTGGCAATGTACAATAGATTGCGTTGTTACCCAAAGCACTCGCATTTGTTATGTTGTTTCTAAAGTCACCATTTACAAAGTCGTAAGGTGCAAATTGCGCACTGTAGTCAGAACTTGCAGCAACAGTAGTACCACAACCTCCTCCAATGGATGGGTTCGCGGGAAACTGGTGAAGTTCTAGAGCAGTAAGCGGAATTAGGTTGTTAGAATTACCTGCCAATGTTCCTACTCCGTAGCTTACAGGGTTGTCCCAAAGTAAAGCATTCGCAGCAGCAGCACCTAAAGATCCGGTAGATACTCCGGTAGCCCACAAGTCGAACGACACTGAGGAGCTGACACGAAGAATGTTTGCGCCGGTTTTTGTAACACCTGCATAATACTTATTGATTTCATCAAAAGTAAAATCAATTTGATTTGGACCTTCCATGCTTAATTGAAGGATAGGTTGCAAATCCATGGTTATGGTCACGTCCTGCTCATCTTGAAGCTGGGCAAATGAAGGAAGTGCCACAACAGCCATACATCCTCCAAGAACGACCGATTTAAGATTTCGTTTCATAATTGTTAGTTTTAAAATTGGTTAGTTTTCTGTTCAAATATACATTTAATTTATTAGGCAACATAATCTTTGTTAATTTTTATTCATGCTCATCGTTATTAAACTCTGTATTGTTACTGTATTTGTCCGTTGATACGGACATAAAAAAATAAAGTTTCAAATTTATCCGAGATTTTTCAATTGAATCTACAAAATGTACCAAAAATGTATTCAAAGGCCAAGTCAATTGTTTTTTGCGTCGCAATCTAATACAAAATTAGAGGTTCAAAATTCGTTTTTTATGACTTAGCTCATAAAATATTTTTCAATTTCGCTAAGCGGTAAGGCATTAAAACACATTTCTTTTGTAAGCATTCCTTTTCGTGCAACACAAACACCATAATACATATCGTGGTAACCCTGTTTTTCGTGTGCATCGGGATTAATCGAAATTTTTACTCCCTTTTCGAGGCAATAATGTATCCAACGCCAATCAATATCCAACCGATACGGATGCGAGTTTAATTCCATCACTACTCCATTTGCGGCACAAGCGTCAATTATTTTTTTGTGGTTAACCGGATAACCTTCGCGATACAATAACAACCTGCCGGTTGGATGTCCTAATATTGTTGTGTATGGGTTTTCTATAGCTTTTATCAGGCGTGCAGTAGCTTTGTCTATATCCATTTTAAAATTTTGG
>JADLGT010000139.1 GCA_020849195.1 Bacteroidia bacterium | reverse complement strand
TTTTTCTAAACGAGAGGTAAGCCTCACAAATCATACCTGCTGCCACAGCTTCACCATGCAGCACAATCGACTCATTTTTTTCTAGAAAATAACTTTCAAGTGCATGACCAATAGTATGACCGAAATTTAAAATTTTTCTCAGGCCTTTTTCGTGTGGATCGGATTCAACTACTTTTCGTTTTATTGCTATCGATTGTTTCACAAGTTCGGCAATACCCACCTCATCACTTAACTCGGTTTTTAGTATTTTTTCCCAATAAGCAAGGTCGGCAATAAGTGCATGTTTTATAATTTCGGCAAAGCCCGACAGGTATTCTTTTTTACTAAGCGTTTTCAGGAAATACGGATTAACAATAACCGCCGAGGGGTTATTGAACACGCCAATCTCATTTTTAAAGTTATTGAAATCAATACCTGTTTTTCCTCCAACGGAAGCATCTACTTGAGCAAGTAAAGTGGTAGGTATGTTGATGAATTCAATTCCTCGTTTAAAGGTGGATGCTACAAAACCTCCAATATCGCATATAACCCCTCCGCCTAAGTTAATTATAACCGACTTTCGATTTGCTTGGTATTCGCCCAACACTTTCCACAGTTCAATACATACTTTAATATTTTTATTTTGTTCGCCACTTTCAATCTCAATAATTTCAGCGTTTTTAAGCGATTTAACTTCTGCGATTAGATATGGAAGACAATGAACAATCGTATTTTGATCAACTAAAATAAAAAAAATAGATTTTTTATATTCTGTTTTTTTAAGTTGATTAGATAATTGCTTCAACGATTCTGAGCCAATATGAATTAGGCAATTACGATGCCTCAAAGTGGTACAATTTTTCAACATATTTACAAATATCGTACTTACGCTCCTATTTAACAATTCGCCTAAAAACTTATATTTGTGGACTAATTAAAAGTGGGTTATGCTTTCGTTTGATAATACAGAAATAGCTTTTTCCGGAAAAAACAATAATGACTTAAATCGTTCGTACTGGCTCTTCCGATTAATTTCCAATCCTGTTTTTGTTAATGTGGGTCAAGCCTTAAGCAGTTTCGCTATACGCGTAGGCCTTCCCATAAAATCTATTATTAAAGCTACTATATTTAAACAATTTGTTGGCGGCGAAAATATTGAAGAATGTAATAAAACAATAGAACGACTTGGGCAATTCAACATAGGTACAATACTCGATTATGCGGTTGAAGGGAAAGATTCGGAACAAGATTTTGATAACTGTGCCCGCGAAATAATTGCAACAGCCGACAAAGCAAAAGGAAATAAAAATATCCCATTCTGCGTATTTAAAATAACCGGAGTAGCCAGGTTTGCAATTCTTGAAAAAGTAAGCTCGGGCATTGCGCTTACTGATAATGAAAAACAAGAATTTTCTCGTATTCGCAGCAGGATTAATTCAATTTGTAAACGCTCGTATGAAAATGGAGTACGACTTTTTATTGATGCCGAAGAAAGCTGGGTGCAACAGGCGATGGATGATCTTGTAAACGAGATGATGAGTTTGTACAATAAAGAAAGGGTTGTTGTTTTTAATACATTTCAATTGTATCGCAAAGATAGGCTTGCATACTTGAAAAAAACTTTTGAGCTTGCCCAAAACGGAAATTTTATGGTGGGTGCAAAATTAGTTCGTGGCGCCTATTTGGAAAAAGAACGCGAGCGTGCGATTGAAAAAAATTACCCTTCGCCTGTTCACAACACAACACAAGAGACGGATGAGAGTTACGATGCGGCACTCGAGTTCTGTATCGAACATATTGACAGGATTGCATTTTGTGCAGGGACTCATAACGAAAGCAGCTCACTCCACCTTGTTGATTTGATGAAGAAAAAAAATATCTCAAACAATAATTCGCATGTGTTTTTTTCGCAACTGCTTGGCATGAGCGATCACATCAGTTATAATTTGGCCAATGCAGGTTATAGGGTAGCCAAATATGTCCCTTACGGACCGGTAAAAGAAGTTCTCCCCTACCTCATTCGCCGTGCCCAAGAAAATACCTCGGTTAAAGGTCAATCAGGCCGCGAATTAAGCCTTATTATTAAAGAAAAATCAAGAAGAAAAATGAGCATAAAATAATTCTGCACAATATTTTTTGATAGATTCCGTTATTTGCTGTAATTATAAAAATCTGTTATGACGGATTTAATCTTATCTACTACTCTATTTCTCATCTCACATCTATTTGTTACTTTTCGGTAATGTATCGATCGTCATTTTTAAGCCTATTGTTGTTTGTTTTATTGCTAACACCTCGCTTTTCTATTTCTCAAATTGGCGGCAATAGTGCATACAAATTTTTAGACCTTCCCTTTTCGGCTCGTGAGGCTGCTTTAGGCGGTAATCAAATTGCTGTAAAAGACGATGACATTAATTTGACATTTCATAATCCTGCCCTCATTTCTGCTTCTATGGATAACCATTTTGCATTGAGTTATGTAAATTATATATCGGATATCAATTACGGTTATGCGGCCTATGGAAAAAAGTTTGATAAAATAGGAAACTTTGTTGGAGGCATACAATATGTTAATTATGGAAAATTTACAGAGGCCGATCCAACGGGCTTAATTACCGGAACATTTAAGGCTGCCGATTATTCTTGCAATATTGGTTACAGCCGACCGATAGATTCTTTATTTACAGTTGGCGCCACTCTTAAAACAATTTATTCTCACCTCGATCAGTACGTTTCAGTAGGATCGGCAGTTGATTTTGGCGGAACATATTATAATCCACATTATTTATTTACCGCTTCGGCTGTTGTAAAAGGCATAGGTCGCCAATGGAAAACGTATGTTGATGGCAATCAGGAACCACTACCATTCGAAATACAATTAGGTGTTTCAAAAAAACTTTCAAAGGCTCCATTCCGGTTTTCATTAATTGGCACACACCTCGAAAAATGGGATCTTACCTATGAAGACCCTGCAAACCCCACTCCCACAACCGATCCGTTAACCGGTGCGCCTATTGTACAAAACAAATGGAAAGAATTTGGCGATAAACTTGGCCGCCATGTTATAGG
>JADLGT010000138.1 GCA_020849195.1 Bacteroidia bacterium | reverse complement strand
CAAAAACCATTCTCAAGATAATTATGCTCAAGTGTAGATTGAGACTGAATACTTTGGTAACCGCAGTGGTGGTTGGTTAATAATAAGCCTTCATTGGATATAACTTCACCTGTACATCCTCCGCCGAATAATACAATTGCATCCTTCAACGAAGAATTATTTACACTGAATATCTGATCGGCTGTAAGTTTGCAGCCAATCTTCTGCATATCGCCTTCATTCAGTTGTTTTAGCAACTGTGGCAGCCACATACCTTCATCGGCAAACGAATTGATACTTGCTGCAAGAAATAAAAAGACGATAGAATAATTTATTTTTTTCATCTGTATATATTTTTTTAAGTATCTGTTGGTCAGATGGAATACGCCATATTCATTTTCGGTTTGTATGCCGCAGGTATATGGCTATTTCATGTTAAAATACATTTGTGTATTAAATATTTATACTGCTACATCGTATTCTCTCAAGGCATTATTGAGTGATGTTTTTAAGTCGGTGCTCTCTTTTCGTTCGCCAATAATTAAAGCACATTGAACGTGGTAATCTCCGGCGGTAAATTTTTTTGTGTACGAGCCGGGAATTACTACCGATCGAGCGGGAACAAATCCTTTGTATTCTTTGGGCTCACCTCCGGTAACATCAATTATTTTGGTTGACTTGGTAAGCACAACGTTTGCGCCAAGTACAGCTTGCTTTTGCACTCGCACTCCTTCTACAACAATACAACGCGAACCAATAAAACAGCCATCTTATATAATTACGGGGGCAGCTTGCACGGGTTCCAATACGCCACCAATACCAACACCGCCACTCAAATGAACATCTTTACCTATTTGAGCGCATGAGCCAACAGTAGCCCATGTATCAACCATGCTCCCGCTGTCAACATAAGCACCTATGTTTACGTAGCTTGGCATCATTATTACCCCTTTAGCAAGATAAGCACCATAACGTGCAACAGCATGTGGAACCACACGAACTCCTAATTCGGCATAGTTGTGTTTTAATTTCATTTTATCATGAAACTCGAGCGGCCCGGCTTCCATAGTTTCCATTTGTTGGATAGGGAAATAGAGAATAACGGCTTTTTTTACCCACTCATTCACTTGCCACTCATTACCCTTAGGTTCGGCAACACGGAGCTTTCCTTTATCGAGCTGTTCAATTACTTCACGGATAACATTTTGTGTATTAGTATCTTTTAATAGTTCGCGGTTTTCCCATGCCGCCTCAATAATTTTTTGCATACAATAAAAAATTTAAGTCATAAATATATCAATTCCCAACTAACAATTGTTAATTAACTTTAACTTTGTTGGATGCCCCGTATAATGGCAATCGACTTTGGTACAAAGCGTGTGGGTGTTGCAGTAACCGACCCGAATATGATTATAGCAAACGGTCTGACAACAATTCACGCGAAAGATGTTTTAAATTTTTTAAACGATTATGTTCGTAAAGAAAATGTGATTTGTATTGTAGTTGGCGAGCCTAAGCGAATGAATAACGAGCCGAGCGATGTGGAAAGACAAATTGCACCTTTTGTAAAAAGCATTGAAAAAAAATTTCCGGATATAAAAATTGAGCGGATGGATGAACGTTTCACTTCTAAAATGGCAATACGGGCTATGATTGACGGTGGATTGAAGAAAAAAGACAGGCAAAATAAAGAAACAGTTGATATGGTAAGCGCAACACTGATTTTACAATCGTACATGGAGCTAATAAAAAGCAAGAATAAATTTTAATTTTAAAAAATTTTGCAAAATAAAACAGGATTAATTCTCAACCCTAAAATTTAATTTTCAAATGGTATTACCAATAGTGGCTTACGGAGATACAGTGCTTAATAAAACAGGGCTTGAAATTGATAAAAACTATCCCGAACTAAAAGAGTTAATTGCCAATATGTTTGAAACAATGTATGAAGCAAATGGTGTAGGCTTGGCTGCACCACAAGTGGGTAAGTCGATACGTTTGTTTATAATTGATGCATCTCCTTTTGCCGAAGATAAAGATGAGGAAGGAAATCCATTAGAAGAATACAAAGGATTGAAAAATTTTAAAAAGGTTTTTATCAATGCAAAAA
The DNA here is from genome assembly GCA_020849195.1 of Bacteroidia bacterium. GTDB lineage: Bacteria > Bacteroidota > Bacteroidia > JABDFU01 > JABDFU01 > JABDFU01. The sequence goes on along the minus strand of JADLGT010000138.1, from coordinate 961 downwards.
TTATTGCTGAAGAAGGAGAGGAATGGTCGTTCAATGAAGGTTGCCTGAGTATTCCGAAAATAAGAGAAGACGTGTTGCGTTTGCCCAAAATTAACATTAGCTACTACGATGAAAATTTCATACACCACGAAGAAATATTTGAGGGCATTGCTGCCCGAATCATTCAACACGAGTACGATCATATAGAAGGTAAACTATTTGTTGATCGGATAAATCCTATGCGTCGTAAAATGCTGAAAGGAAAGCTGGAAGATATTACTAAGGGTAGGGTGGAGGTACTCTATAAGATGAGGTTTCCGAAGAAGAGGTAATCGAATCGCGACTTTCCGAATGAAACGTTAAGAATAAAACCTATGAAAAAACTCTCTTTAATATCCGCGTTGTTTTTTTTAATTGCAGCATGTAATATGGGAGATGATGCTTCGCCTTCCGCTGCTGAAACTAAAAAAACATCTCGCGATTCGCTATTGGGGCAGATTGAAAAGTTAGAAAAACAAATTAGCACTCAATCTGTTATTGATTATAATTTTGCCGGTGAATTAGTTAACGCATATCTCAGTTTTTTTAATAATTACCCAAGAGATAATATGGCTTGCGATTATTTATACAAAGCAGCCGATGTATCGATGAATATTAAACAAAGTGAAAAGGCGATTGAGTTTTTTAAAAAATTAGTTGATTTGTACCCTAGCCACAAAAGGGCTTCTTTTGCTTTATTTATGCAAGGGTTTATTTACGAAACACAACTGAAAGATTTCGCAAAGGCCAAAGAAATTTATTTGCAAGTAATCGCACAATACCCCGGTACTCGATTGGCTGACGATGCAAACGCGTCTATTGTCAATTTAGGCAAGAGTGATGAGGAGATTATAAAAGAATTTGAAGCAAAAAATAAGCAATAAAAATAAAATTGCTTAGAAAATCCAATCGCCAATATTCTGAAAACCTATTTCACGCTATT
>JADLGT010000137.1 GCA_020849195.1 Bacteroidia bacterium | reverse complement strand
TTTTAATACTACCTCTAAGCTACTCACCGATAAATTGAACGAGTACATCTCGAAAACGAATTGAGCCTTAGCTAAAAATATATCCAATATCCTTTAACTCCATTTTTATCGAACTGTAGTGCCGGTGCCGGAATTTTAATAAACCCTATAGTGTTAAATACAGCTTTCAAAAAATGCGACTTCGTTTTAATGCGGGTCAAGTCAACATCAAACGATAAATAAAATTTATTGTAACGACTAAATTCCGGTAAAGCATTTCCCTGCTTATCAAAAGGTGGATTAAACGAACCGCCCGTCATTCCTTCGGCGCCATAGCCTAATGCTATATTTAACCATGTTGGAAAATTTGATTTCTTATTCAGGAACGAATAAATATTTGCCGAAGCCCAATAGGTTTGCCCATTGTAATCTTTTACCATTTGTTCGAGCATATTACTACCGAGTACTTCAGGTCTGTATTTCGCATAGGTTGATTGGTGGAATGAATACTTTAAACTTATACGCTGATCATCCCATGCTAATTCTTGGGCAATAACAAATGCGCTGCCCAGCATATTGGCGGAAAAATCTCCAAAAGAAAACCCCCACTCCGAAGAAAAACCATCCAACAGCTCAATTGTACTTTGGTATAAGGGTCCTAATGCTCCGCCATACCATATTGCTTTTTTTCGTTCCACCCCACTCCACTTGAATAAATTAATTCCTGTGCGACCAATAATATACGAAGTAACTGTATGGCCCGCCTTGTCCATCAACATCCACTCAGCATCGTCATTAAAAAAATGAAATGAAGAATGTGGATAACCTGCATACCACAATTTACTAAGCACTATCAGCGACCCGGAGTACAATACGGCTTCGGTACCGGCAACAACCGCAAATCTATTTAGTGCAAATGATGGCGATGGAGCAAATAAAGAAATGGTATCCTTCTTTTGAGCATATACATTCGACAGTTGAAGCAAGTAAAACAAAAAGATTATTTTATATGCCTTTAGCATTTTTATAAATTTTGTTTGAAAATAGACAAAAACCTTTTCCAATCTGTTTATTAAAGAGTTTTTGCAAATTTAATTGCAAATTTTCGGTTAAATCATTTTATATTCGGTCTGTTGCTAAAATCTTATTTTCATAAACGTTTAGTTGAGGCCGGCTGTGATGAGGCAGGGCGAGGTTGTTTATCGGGCCCCGTGTTTGCCGCTGCCGTAATTTTTCCTAAAAATTTTAAAAACAAATTACTAAACGATTCCAAACAACTAAGCGATAGTAGGCGTAAAGAACTCCGACCGATAATTGAAAATGAAGCCATTGCTTACGCTGTGGCAATGGTTGGTGTGGCAGAAATTGATTCGATTAATATTTTAAACGCATCGTTTTTAGCAATGCACAAAGCCATTGGGCTATTGAAAGTAATGCCTCAACTTTTACTTATTGACGGAAACAGATTCGCACCATATAATAACATCCCTCATAAATGTATTATAAAGGGCGATGGGAAATATCTTTCTATTGCTGCGGCGTCGGTGCTTGCTAAAACTTATCGCGACGATTACATGGATGAACTTCACGAAAAATTTCCGGAATACCACTGGCACGAGAATAAAGGTTATGGCACCTTAAAACACCGAATGGCTATTGAACAATTTGGTCCAACCGAACATCACCGTAAAAGTTTCAGACTATTGCCCGACCAGTTAAAATTTTCTTTTTAATCCAGATTTTGTATATACTAACTATTATATAGCATAGGCAATCTTTGGTTCACAACAAAACGCCTTCATCAGATTGATGTTCGTTTAAATTTCATGCATTACAGATTTTATACCGATATTGATTGGAAAAAATATAAATCAAATTGGTATAAGAAATTATTAGTAAGGGCAAGGATATGGCAGCAAAAGCCTTGCGAGGAGGTATCCGTTCTTGCCATAAAATAATTTCTCATCTGTTAATGAATTTTTAAAACATGTACGGATTGAAGCTTTACTCTGCTTTTTGGAGCAGCTTTTGGAGCACAAATTCGGAAGTAATAACTCTACACAAATAAATTCCTTTGGCAAGCAAAGATGTATTTACAGAAATAGTATTACTTCCTGCAACGCCGTTATGGTTTTCGTTTACAAACACAATTTTACCTGTAATATCTGTTAGCACAATTTTAATTTTTTCGGGTGTTGGCGAGTTAAAATTAATAGTTACGGATGCTGCGGTGGGATTGGGGTAAATAGTTAACGTAGAATTTTTTAACTCATTAATTCCTGTAACGCCTGGAAGCATATTAATTACAAGATAGGCATCTACGCTGTCGCCCCAAGTACTTTTAAGGCTCAGACGCAATGTGTAAGTTCCTGCTGTAAGCCCAATTGTATTCCATGCTCCCAAAAGATTATGGCGAACTTCGGTTCCTGCTTCCGGCGAAATCGGAGTCCACGTTGTGTCGCTTTGTTTTTGGTAATACAAACGCCAGCTTTTAAAATCCATTAATGTACTGCTTGGACCTCTGTCAATCCATGCCGAACCGGTTATGTTTACCGTAGAGTTAGTATAAGCTTGTGCCGGCTGATCAATAGTGGCATACCATGTTACTCCTCCTTCTAACGCTAATGGATCGCTCAACAAAGTTGTTTGTACAATAATTAAAATTGATTTTGAAATTGACATGGCTTTAACAACAGCCGAATAACCCACAATAAAAACACTGTTCTTTTCGCTGCGCACATACGAATAATTTACCAAACCGTTTACAAATGCAAGCGCCGAATCTGTTGTCCAGTGATAGCCACCTGTGCCGTCAACCCAATAATTGTTACCATATACTTTAGCTGTTTGCTGGGCACCTATTTCTCCAACCTGACAATTACTTACATTAATTTTTGAATTATTAAACACATACAAGCTCCAAGTTTGAACATAACAGTCGTTAAGTTTTAAGGTTCTATCGCTAAGCGGAATCGTTGAAGAAGAGTAATAAGTGCTGTCGTAAATTCCGTTAACAACTATCGAATCATTTTTTTTATCGAACCACAACCCAATAGCTCGCATTTTAGAATTGTTGATTGTAATATTTGATCCACTCGAAGGCATCATAGCCCACATTATTTTGTAACACGAATCAATTGTTACATCATACTCAATTCCTTTAACTCCGGCCATCCCATTATTAAAACGATAATTATAAGCCGTGTCGCTTTTCCCGAACGACCAGTTAATAACAGCAGAATCCGGAAACTGATGCCAAAGTAAAACTTCGGTTGAGTTTTTTAAATTTAGTTTACATCTATCAGTTATAATAAACTCGCCGGCCTGATTTGTTCCATCAATAGAAATAGCAGCTTTTGAACTAATGCCTGTGGTTGTAAAGCCTTTTAGTACCATATTCGATTCAACAAGCTGTGATGAATCGGTAACTGTCATGTTGTGCGACAGGCTGTCGTAATTAAGAGTCGTATTTTGTATTGAAACATAGGCGCCTCCGGCAAGAATCATTGCCCGTTCATAAAAATAAGTCTGAGGAAAATGCAGTGTTGAAGAGTCAATAAATGCTTTACCGTTCCACACAACAAGATCGCCGCCTGTGTTGGTTACATTGGCATTATGTACAATCAATACACCAGTACCTATTACCCAAATAGGACCATTGTGGTTATACGTTCCGGTAATTCGTAATGTATCGTTAGGTATTAAGCCAACAATAATCGTATCGGCAACAGCATTACTTTTAAATTGTTTGCTTTGAAATGAAGCTAAAACAGCTTTGTTATTTTTCACCGAGTTAAAAAATTCGGAAAGATGAGGACTGTAAAACGATGAAGGTGCAGTTGATTGAATCGACCTATCCTTGGTCGGAGTAATTGCAGGATAGTTTAAATGGCTAAGTAAAGGCTGTAAACTTTGCTGGGCAACGGCGTCAAGGCAAACTAACAGCGTAAAAATTATAATTGATGTGTGCTTAAACATAATATAAATTTTTAGTCAAGAAGCAGTATCAACTATTCGGGCGGCATTTTTATTAATTGCCTGTTTTAGTTTGATTTGAATTTATACAAACCACTATCCCAATTTATTTTTCAAATTGGTATCAATCGCCGAAAGAAACTCTTCCGTGTACAAGTAATGTTCGCCATGGTTTACTTTATTACCATGTACACAAACAGCCAGGTCCTTTGTCATTTTACCTGACTCAACTGTTTCGACACAAACTTTTTCCAGTGTTGTACAAAAATCTACCAACTGCAAGTTTTTATCTGCCATGCCCCTAAATGCTAAACCTCGTGTCCACGCAAAAATAGATGCAATAGGATTGGTGGATGTGGGTTTTCCTTTTTGGTGTTCGCGAAAATGGCGGGTAACTGTTCCATGTGCGGCCTCGGCTTCCATTGTTTTTCCATCGGGAGTAACCAACACCGAGGTCATTAACCCCAAAGAACCAAAGCCCTGTGCAACGGTATCGCTTTGTACATCGCCGTCGTAATTTTTACAGGCCCAAACAAAATTTCCATTCCACTTTAGTGCACTCGCCACCATGTCGTCTATCAGGCGGTGTTCGTAAACGATACCTGCTGCAATAAATTTTTCTTTAAAATTTCTTTCATATACTTCCTGAAAAATATCTTTGAAACGTCCATCATATTTTTTAAGGATAGTGTTTTTTGTAGAGAGGTATAATGGCCATTTTTTAAGTAATGCTGTGTTAAAACAAGCATTCGCAAAGCCTCGTATAGATTCGTCGGTATTATACATGGCTAATGCAACCCCATCACCTTTAAAATTATACACTTCAAAATTTTGGACAGCCGTTCCATCATCGGGAGTATAAGTAATTGTAAGTTTCCCTTTTCCTTTGGTTACAAAATCTGTTGCCCGATACTGATCTCCAAAGGCATGGCGACCTACACAGATTGGAGAAGTCCAGTTAGGAACTAAACGGGGAACATTTTTACAAACAATAGGTTCACGAAAAACAGTTCCATCCAGAATATTTCTTATGGTTCCGTTTGGCGATTTCCACATTTGTTTCAAATTAAATTCTTTTACACGGGCCTCATCGGGGGTAATGGTGGCGCACTTTATACCAACATTGTATTTTTTAATTGCTTCGGCTGCATCAACGGTTATTTTGTCGTCCGTCTTATCGCGGTATTCAATACCTAAATCAAAATATTTAATTTCAACATCAAGATAAGGTAAGATGAGTTTATCTTTAATATACTTCCAAATCACACGGGTCATTTCATCTCCGTCTAATTCAACCACAGGATTTCCAACTTTTATTTTTTGCATAAATGAAAGGATTTGATTTTTTATTATTTTTTTCCGCTGCTGCGAAATCAATTTTACAGAATTAGTTTAATACTTTACTTGCCGAAGGCGATTTTTCGTACCCAAAAATATCTTTTAGTTGCAGCATATTAATTTTTCCATATTTTTCGAGCGCTTTAAAGTCGAGGTTTTCTTTTTTACCCATTACTAAGATTGTGTATTTTTTTTCTTTGATATAATCCTGATCAAACTTTTTAATTTCATCCATCGTCATAGCGGGAACTTTCGCAAAAATATCTCGACGGATGTCGTAATCCAATCCTAATTTATGGCTCCTTTCATAACTAAACAGAATATCTGATTTGGTAATACGTTCGGTACGTAAACTCTGCACCACCGATTCTTTGGCCGTTTTAAATACCACATCCGATTCGGGCATGTTATTCAATAAGCCGGTCATTCCGGCCATTGCTTCGGGCAGTTTATCGCTTTGGGTTCCTATGTAAGAAAAAATATAGTTATTCTTCTGTTTACGCCGTGCGGTTTGGTAATGTGAAAATACACTATAAGCAAGGGCTTTCGATTCGCGCATTTCCTGAAAAACAATTGACGACATGCCGCCTCCAAAATATTCATTGAATAGGGTAGCTGTTGGTATAATATCTTTCGAGTAAACTTCACTTTTCGAAAGCATCACAATTTCCGCCTGCTTCATGTCGTAGTTCATAACATACACATCGTTTTCAGAATTTTTCAAAGGAAAAGAATTGCCGGCGGGTATTGGGTTAAGTTTCGCCGGGGTTTTGTGTAATTTATTTATTGCATCT
>JADLGT010000136.1 GCA_020849195.1 Bacteroidia bacterium | reverse complement strand
TGACAAATCAACGGGATATGTTTACGTAATATTTTACGACCGCAGAAATTATAAAGATGAAACGACAGATGTTTTTCTTGCCGTGTCGACAGATGGAGGTCAAACATTTACCAACGAAAAAATAAATGAAAAACCTTTTAAGCCAAACAGTTTTTTGTTTTTGGGAGATTACCTGAATATTTCCGCAGTGAATGGTATTGTGCGCCCGGTATGGGTAAGTTCAGAAGGTTTTACAACAATGGTGTGGACGGCAATAATAGGGGAAGCGGTAAAAAACGAACTTAAAACCTCTGAATGAAAAAGGATTAGAAACAAGTTTTTTTATATATCCTTTAGATTACTCGTCCATCAAAGCCACATCAACACATCGGTTGAATATGTGTTCGTCCAGTTCGAGAAGTGAAGCAATGGCCAACTGCGTATAATTTTGAGATGAATTTTTAAAGTAGCCATAACTGGTTTGCCACATTTGCTTAATAAGCTCTTGGTTGCCCTCGCTTGGACAAATTTTATCTATTACAGGAGCAACATTTCCTGCGCCTGCATGGTAAACGTGCAATACCAATAAGCGAAACCACAAATCATTTTCGTTATAGTATATAGCATTTCTGTCGAGTATTTTTTTAGTCTCAGGAATACAAATTGTGCGTATAAGTTTGGCGGCAGCCCAAGCCGACTTTTCAAAATCCTTCCTTTCATCAATATGTTTATTCACCTTTAAACCCATGCGCCGAGCAACCGATCGCATTAGTTGGAAAGGGCCGTAAGCTCCTACCGATGATTTCTGCAGCCTGCCAGGGCTTTCTATTAACAATATTGCTTGTGCATAGAAAGGATCGGTGTTTTCATTTTCAAAAATTTTAATAGCATGGTCTATGGTTGATAAAACGGGTTCTATTTTATAAAAGTCGTTTTTACCCTGAGTAAATAAAATCTTATCATCAGCATTTAGGCAATACAAATTTTTTACATAATATGTAATACAGGCACGATTTTCTTCACTCATTTTCATCCAATCTTTTACAAGGTATTTTCCTACAATAGTTCTGCTGCTAACAATATTTAAATATCCCGAGTCGGGGGGGGTGTTCATTACCTTACGCCAAAATTTAGTTTGAGGCAAGGTATCCCAACGTTCTACAAAAATTGATTTAGTGGAAATAAATGAATAGGCGCCCGAGTCGCATAATCCGAATACGCATACTTTGTCGTTACTCATTCTCACAGGAGCTTGGGCATTAAGTGCAGTAGCCGGCAGGTTAAGCAGAATACTAAATAATACTATTCGATATGCGTTTTCCATTTTCATTAAGATGAATGAAAGACTACAAGTTTAGTTAAGAAAAATCTCCGTTTTAAACAGATAGTCGGAGTTTTGTTAACGTGTGTACGTTAATAAACTAAAAAGGTTTGGGTTTGTTGAAAAAAAATTACTAAGATTTTTCTTCCCAAATACAACAGAGGTGAATGATGGTTTCAACAGCCTTTTGCATGTCTTGTACCGATACCCATTCGTGTTTGGAATGAAATGCGTGTTCGCCTGCAAAAATATTAGGACAGGGAAGACCCATAAACGATAGACGCGAACCATCTGTTCCGCCGCGTATGCTCGACCGTAGAGGTTTCAGACCGGTACGGCTAATGGCTTCAACGGCATAGTCCACAATATGCGGGTGTTTGTCAAGCACCTGTTTCATGTTTCTATATTGCTCTTTTATTTTAAACTCGTAAGATGCTTGAGCATATTTTTTAAGGACACTATTTGCTATCTCTTTTAAAAACGATTCGTGTTTTAATAGCCCTTCATTGGTGAAATCGCGGACAATAAAATTTACCTCCACTTTTTCGATGGTTCCATTTATGCTTGTTGGATGAATAAATCCTTCTTTCTTTTCTGTTGTTTCGGGCGAGAGTTGGTTTTTGGGAAGAGCGTCAATTAATTCGGCTGCAATTTTAATGGCACTTTGCATTTTACCTTTTGCAAATCCCGGATGGGTACTTACGCCATGTATGATAATTGTAACAGCATCAGCTGAAAAAGTTTCATCTTCAATGTGTCCGGCAGTTTCTCCATCCATTGTATATCCAAAATCGGCACCAAGTTTTTTCAGGTCGGCTTTGTCCACACCACGACCAATCTCTTCATCGGGGGTGAACAATATTTTTATGGTTCCGTGTTTAACTTCCGGATGGGTCATGAAAAAGCGGGCAGCATCCATTATTTCGGCTAAGCCGGCTTTATTGTCTGCACCTAAAAGTGTAGTGCCATCGGCGGTAATAATATCGTTGCCTATTTGTTCTTTTAACGTAGGGTGATCGGCGGGTTTTATTATTTGGTTATTATCCTTTGGTAAAATAATATCTTGCCCATTGTATTTAGTGTGCACAACCGGATTTACATTTTTTCCGCTACAGTCGGGCGAAGTATCCATGTGCGAGCAAAAACAAATCACCGGTACTTTCTTGGAGGTATTAGATGGGATTGTGGCATACACATAACCGTGTTCATCCAAGTGGGCATCGTTAATACCGAGTTCAAGCAATTCCTGCACAAGTATTTTTCCTAAGTCTTTTTGTTTTAGGGTAGAAGGGCAGGAATTTGAAGCAGGATCGGACTGCGTATCAACTTTTACATAACGTAAAAAACGATCGGTTACGGTATAATCAATTTTCAACATAAAGCATTAATTAAATTGCATCTGCTACTACAAGTAAGGCGAAAATAATACCCGGCAACCAAAATAAGAGACACAATATTAAATCAATCCAAAAGTGAGAGGTAATGCTATCTTCTTTCAAATAAACGGCCACCGGTGGAATTAATATGGCGAGTATAATTAGAACTATCTGTTCGATTTTAAAATTATTAGAAGTAGATACATTTTTTAATTCCTTGCGTTTTTCTATCAGTAGGTTGGTTTGGCTAACTATTGTTTTGTTTTCAGATACGACGTTTCTATTTATAACACTGCTACGGGTTTTAGTTGTTTTGTTTTGTTGAGCAAAAACAACAGGCGTTTTTACAGGAGTCTTTGCTCTTGCTTCCGAAATTACGTTTAAGCTACCAACAGGCGCAATAGTCGGTGTAGCTCGATTGGTATTATAATTAGTTGATTTTTTTGAAGGACTGTTCAGTGCAATTTCGGTATTGCCATGTTTAAAATCATAATATTTTCTTTTCGAAAAAGCAGTTTCACGGTTAGTGCTGCAAGAATAAATGAGCGCAGTTGTAGCAACTATGCTAAGGAGTTGAATTGATTTTTTCATTGAAGTAGATTTATTTGTTTATCTCAAAGATACTTTTTTCAATTATAACAAATAAAATTCGTTATTTTTTTTATCAACCTTACAAAGCCAAATAAAATTAAATCGATTTGCTATTTTTGCACAGATTATGAAAATAGCTGAAGAGTTAATGAAGCGGCGTACCTTCGCCATCATCAGTCACCCCGACGCAGGGAAAACAACACTTACCGAAAAACTACTTTTGTTTGGCGGAGCCATTCAAACCGCAGGTGCAGTAAAGTCGAATAAAATAAAAAAAACTGCCACATCGGACTTTATGGAGATTGAGAAGCAGCGCGGCATTTCGGTGGCTACTTCGGTTATGGTATTTAATTATATAGGTGTGCAGGTAAATTTGCTTGATACTCCTGGTCATAAAGATTTTGCGGAAGACACTTACCGAACACTTACGGCTGTTGACAGTGTTATACTTGTGATTGACTGCGTAAAGGGAGTTGAGGAACAAACAGAAAAGCTGATGAGTGTATGCCGTATGCGAAACACTCCGGTAATTGTGTTTATTAATAAAATGGATCGCGAAGGTCGCGACCCCTTTGATTTATTGGATGAGTTGGAGGCTAAGCTGAATATTAAAGTAAGACCATTGAGCTGGCCGATTGGGATAGGCGCACGGTTTAAAGGTGTGTATAATATATTCGAAAAAAATTTAAATCTTTTTAATGCAAGTAAAACTACCATAGATCGTGACATTGTAGCCATTAAAAATTTAAACGATAAGACACTGAATGATAGGGTAGGAGAGGAGCCTGCGCAAAAGCTGCGTGATGATATTGATTTGATTGAAGGCGTGTATGAAACATTTAATAATAAACACTATTTAGAAGGAAACCTTGCCCCCGTTTTTTTTGGAAGCGCATTAAATAATTTTGGTGTACAAGAATTGCTCGATACTTTTATACGAATATCACCTACACCCATAGGACGCCGTGCCGACACACGTTTTGTAAACCCCGATGAAAATAAATTCAGCGGTTTTGTTTTTAAAATTCATGCTAATCTCGATCCGCGCCATCGCGACCGCATAGCATTTTTAAGAGTGTGTTCGGGTAAATTTGAACGAAATAAATTTTTTCATCATGTGCGCTTAAATAAAGATTTAAAGTTTAGTAATCCTGTAACTTTTATGGCACAGGATAAAAATTTAATTGAAGAAGCCTATGCCGGCGATGTTGTTGGGCTGTACGATACAGGAAATTTTAAAATTGGAGACACCTTATCTGAAGGCGAAAATTTTTTATTTCAAGGTGTTCCAAATTTTTCTCCGGAAATTTTTAAGGAAGTTGAGAACAAAGACCCTATGAAGTCGAAGCAGCTCGATAAAGGTTTGAGTCAGCTTACCGATGAAGGTGTAGCACAACTTTTTACACAACAGCCCGGTAACAGAAAAATAATTGGTACAGTAGGTGAGCTGCAGTTTGAAGTAATACAATATCGTTTAAAAAACGAGTACGGTGCTTCCTGCGAATTCCGCCCCTTAAATTATTATAAAGCCTGCTGGGTTACTTCTGATGATAAGGCTGCCCTCGCAGAATTTTTACGCTTGAAATCGAGCTACATGGTAACCGACAAAGACAACAACTTTGTATTTCTTGCTCAATCTGAATGGATACTGGGTATGGCTAAAGAAAGCCACCCTCGTGTGCAGTTTCATTTTACATCGGAGTTTAAAAGAGAAGCAATAATAGTAAAGTAGTTGGGAGAAAAAAAGTGTTAGATGCGTTATTATGTGAAGCAGTATGCCCAGTACATAACATATAAGGATTAAACGCAGCCCCGCTTTTTCGGTGGGGTTGCGTTTTAATACGGGTTTTGTGTCGGGTAGGCTGTCCGATAGCCATCGGACCTGGAAACTTGGGGCTTTGTATTGGTAGTGTATATTTTTCCGAAGGTAGCGTAAGCCAACTTATTATGTTACAAAAACGCTACCTTTAAGGGTAAAAGGTAGCGATAATAAATAGTTATGTGCCATATTAAAAAGACAAAATAAACAGACAATATGAGTTATAAAAAACAAAAATTCAAAGAACCGAAAGAAAGTGCTGACTATGGTACTGCTTCTGACTATGCAATTAAGGCAATTGAAGGGATAATTAAACGAGCAATTGACAAAGGCGAAAACAAGATTGTGATTAATA
>JADLGT010000135.1 GCA_020849195.1 Bacteroidia bacterium | reverse complement strand
AATAGCTCAGGTTTCGGCTCAAATAATGCAAAACATCAATATTATATTTTTGTGTTTGGTTTATCTCCTTCGAAAGAAGGGGTATCGCTTCCACACCTTTCATTAAAGCCAAGTTAAATGCTTTTACAAAATCCGTAGGCAATTCTTTCGAACTTATCCAACAGGCAAACACAAAAGGGAGTTGAGTAAACCTGTTCCACTCGCCGGCCAAATCGAATTGATAGTTGAATTTATTATTCAACTCAAATGTTCGGTCGCCAATTACAACACCGGCAGTAGTGCCGGAAATTTTTTGCTCGTAGCCCAATTGAGCATGCTTAAACTCCGGTGTTATTTTCCAAAAATGTTTTGCAAGCAAGCGCACAAGTGTAACCGATGTATGCGATTGATAGTCGAGCCATACAGTTTTAATTTCAGAAAGCGGAACATCACTATATAATTTTACCGAGCTTACTTCATTATCGGATGCTATACAAAAATCACTTAAAATATTGAAGCTGTTTAATTTTGGTAAAATTGCAACCGGAACAAGACCAATGTCTGCTTCTCTTTTCAGTAATTTTTCGGCACAAACTGCGGGATTATCTAAGCTGAGTTCAACCTGAGAAAATAAATCCGAGTGTTCAATTCCATAAATAAAAGGTTTTGTATTAAGATACGAAACAGCCGAAATGCGAATGGGTAACATGCGTACAAAGATAAGGAAGAAACAGAAAACCAAAGAGAGAATAAGACTTGGCTGAATTAAAGCGAAAAATCTATTGTCTTAGCTCCCTAAAAGTTGGAGATTTTTATATCACAAGTTTTCGCCAGTCCTTTGTCAATATTGAATTGTATATTTTCGGGAACACCCTGAATAAAAATGTGTGAAGAAAAACCGGATTAGTACGGATGGTTTGTTATTCCGAAACAACTAACACTTTATTGAATGTTTTATACTTGTCTGATACGGTAACGCAGTAAATTCCGGGAGCGAGCTTACTTTCGGTATTAATAGTTGTAAGTGGCTGAGATGAAGAAGAGTCAATAAGCGATGTTTTAGCATACACCATTTCACCAAGCGAGTTGTAAATCATAATTAAAATTTCGTTTCCGATTTCGCCGGATAAATTAATAGTTACTTGTCCATTTTTTGATGGGTTTGGATAAATAATCGAATAAGGAGAATCGTCGCAGTTGACCGCTGCAATAACTGAATAGCTGTACTTTCCATCGTAATCAGTTTGTTTCAACCGGTAGTACGAAATGCCACTCAATGGCAGCTCATCATAAAAAGTATAGGTTAAAGTTTTCGAACTGTTTCCTGCGCCTTTTACTATTCCAATTGGTTTAAAAATTCCATCGGGAGCCGATCGTTCAATTGTAAAATAATCATTATTGGTTTCGGTAGCTGTGCTCCAGTTAAGCACAACTTGCTTGCCTGCGGGTTGAGCTGTAAACATTAAAAGTTCAATAGGTAATAATACCGAGCAGGTTACCCTGCAATCGGCAAAACCAAAACTGTTTGTAGCGCAGGCACCTGTTGCGGTGGCAGCATTAACATTCCCGGTATTCCCATCAAGCGGAAATGCGGGAGTTCCCTTAGCCGAAGGAAGCCCCGTATCATATATATCCACATGACTCGAATTTGCTGCTGATACAGTACCACTATTAGTAGTATTTCCTGTGGCAATAAACGATCCACAACCGGATGCAGGACCATAAATAGTTCCTGAATTATTCCACCCCGCACTTGTTACTTGGCTTTTGTCGGTAATGGTAAATGAAGTAGATGTTGTAAAATTTCCAACTACATTAATAGTTCCATTATTGGTAAAATTTGTTCCCGAATTTGAAAAATTTCCAAAAACTTTCATCGTTCCATTGTTTGAAAAAGTAGTTGATGAGCCTAAGGAAAAGTCTCCAAAAATATTCATAGCAGAATTGTTTGTGTAAGTTCCGCCGCCACTTAAAGAAAGTGCGTTTGTGCTAATACAACTATTATTAGTAAATGTGCCACCCGATGCCGAGTACGAGCCCGTAGTACACGAGCTTCCATCATTAATAAATGTGCCAGAAGTTATCCCATTATTAGTACCATAAGCCAATAACGAACCTGTTGCATAATTATGGAATGTTGTTCCGGCATTTTGGGCAAGGTAATATCCTGAAAGAAGCCTAATAGTCCCGTAGTTATCTATTGTATTAGTACCTGCAGTTGGGTTAATAAAACCCGACTTGAGCGTAATGGTTCCATGATTAGTAATTGTATTCGTTCCTGACGAAAGTGTTATATTTCCGGAGGGATATATCTTCAAAGAGTCGCAAATCATAAAATTATTTGTGCCACTAGATATTGCAATACCCCCAGATGTAAATTTTGCTCCCGGAAAAATATTTACGTTTATACCTCCACCGGAAATACTGAACGAAGTTCCAGTAGTGTATGTTCCATATAAATTAATTGTAGCACCTGCCGGCGGAACGCTTGATGATAAAGCACCTGTCCAAGTTCCCTCGATACACAATACAGATGTGCCGTCAGTAAATGCAACATTTCCGCTTAGCGTGGTGGCGACAGGTACGTAATACGTGGTTGCGGACGGTATGGTAATGTTAGTAGAGCCAGATTTAGGAGTACCTGTACAAGCAGCAGGCACTAAAGGGCATTGGCAATAGGCACCCGTTACCGGTAAAATTAAAGCAATAAATATTATTTTTTTTAATGTATTCATCTATACAGCACACGCTCTTTGAGAGGCTAATATAGTGCATTTTTTGAATGATTTCTATGCTTGGGATTCGGATTCTACTACTTTTGCAAGACATGTCCGAACACAAAGCAGTAATCTGTTAATGAAATTAGTGCGCCCGCCATATCCGCTTCGTAGTTTATACCCTAACTTACTTTGGCGTATGCCAAGCAAAGAAAAAAAAATTTACCTGACATTTGACGACGGTCCTGTTCCGGAAGTAACAACATGGGTATTGGATAGTTTAAAAAAGTATGGAGCAAAAGCTACCTTTTTTTGTATCGGCGAAAATGTTGCTAAACACACAACTGTATTTGAACAAATTTTATCAGATGGTCATGCTGTGGGTAATCATACCTTCAATCACCTTAACGGATGGGAAACCAAGAACGATGATTATTTTAATAATATCGAAAAATGTTCTTCCATGGTCAACTCTAAATTGTTTCGTCCGCCCTATGGAAAAATTAAAAGGTCTCAAATTTCAATTCTTAAATCCCAATTTTCAATTATCATGTGGGATGTGCTCTCTTACGACTATGATCAACACGTTTCACCTCAAAAATGTTTGCAAAATGTTTTGAAATTCTCTCGCCCCGGCTCTATTGTTGTTTTTCACGATAGCCTGAAGGCGAGAAAAAATTTGGAATATGCGCTACCAATTGCATTAAATTTATTAACTGAACAAGGTTTTACATTTGAAACATTTTAATGATCGCCTGTACTGTATTTAGGAGGAAATTTATAATCTCAGATAACTTGAAACTATCGCCCAATCAATCGAATAAATACAGGATAAATTATTACAGATATAACATCGGTATAAATATATCTGGGTGTAGGTGTTTGCCATTATTTTTATTTCGCCCCTACGGGGCTTGATGTTTGTGTTTGTTACATTTTTTTATTAGGATTTTGCCCCGCTGGGGCTTTTACGCATTCTCAATTGGTTTTATTTATTCTTCCGTAAAGCTCCGTAGGGGCGCAATCATAATAAAATTTTGCACACAATTTTTAATAAGCTCCGAAGGAGCGGTATGGTGGAATGCTACCACAATGTGCAATACCAATTGCCAAGAGTTTAAAAATTAGAAAAACGGCTCTAACTTTGCAGGGCAGTAATAAAGCCTTATATCGATTGGCGAGTTATCAGAGTGTTACGTATGAGTTAGATAGATTTGATTTATATTTTTTCCAATCAATATTGGTATAATGCCGATCGGATAGCTGTTTGGGGCAATGTAATTGAACCATTACAGATATCACATCGGTATTATTCGTTACTCAATTTTAAACATATAACTTTGTAGCATGACTGATAATTCAAAAAAAATCTCGCTTCAAGTAGAAGGAATGACCTGTGCCAATTGCGCCTTAGGCATAACACGAAGCGTTCAGAAAAGCGGAGGCGAAAATGTTACTGTTAATTATATTTCCGGCGAGGCTCATTTCAACCTTACATCACCGGAAAAATTAGCACAAGTAATTGACAATATAAATGCACTTGGCTATAAAGTTATTGATAGCACAAAAAAAGAAGATTCAAAAAGCAACTCGCTTTCATTAGAGAAAAAGTTTTACATCTGTCTT
>JADLGT010000134.1 GCA_020849195.1 Bacteroidia bacterium | reverse complement strand
AATAGCTCGATCCTCTATTTCAGCTACTACTTCATTCACTAAATCTTTTAGCTGCAAATCATCTTCTCTCAAGAACTGCCTATTGTCGATGCGCGAAATAAGCAGTAGTGCATTTACAATTTTAATCAATCTGTTTAATGTGTTGGTTATTTCAATAATTCGCATCGCAACATCGTCGGGAATTTTTTCATCAGCTAAACTATTTTCAAGTTTATTTTTCATAATCGATATTGGCGTCAACAATTCATGCGATACATTCGCAATAAATTGGCGCTCATGTCCGAATGCAGCATTTATCTTGTGCATCATTTCATTAATGCTCTCATCGAGGTGGCGAAAATCAACCGTAGTAGTTTCAGTAGTAGTAAAGTCAAACGATTCGGGGTGATTCGTTCTCTTTAATTTATCCCGTATCAATTGCATAGGACGTAGCAAATAGCGGGTAAACATTACATCGGCCCCAATAGTAATGAGTATAACTATAATGAGTACAAAAAAGGTGAGTTTCCTGAAATAATCTTGGAGTAACTCTATACGACTTAAACTTTTACCTACTTCGAGCAGATAATACTGACCATTACTTTTAAAGGTGTACATCAGCACTCTGAAATCTACCGTTTCGTTTTCAATAATACGCTGAGCATTTTCAAACACCTCTGCATTCGTATGTTCGCCTTGTAAAGGTTCGATGTATATAAATTCTTCTTTTAAAATGTTATAACTGGCAAAAATACTATCGTGTTCTTCTTCTATAAATTCTTTTACGCCCAGCCTGTTTACAATGTCTAAAGTTTTATTTTTCATACTAAGCAATTGCAAGTCGGTATGACTAAGGGCAAGTCGTTGAATAACGGAAGGAATAAAGACGAGGAAAACAACAACAATCAGTATTTTCGAGAGGGTGCTGTAAAGAGTAAATTTAGTATAAAGCTTCATATTAAATATTGGCGCGATAGCCAAGCCCGCGCACAGTCTCTATCCATTCGGCCGGTTCGTGTGCAGAAAGTTTTTTACGCAGATTTTTAATATGTACATCAATATAGTTGGAGTCGAAATCGTCTTCCATTAAATTACCCCAAATGTGTTCGGTAAGCTGCAGGCGGGTCAGTACTCGGTTTTTGTGAAGAACAAGGTAATGAAGCAAATCGAATTCTTTCTTGGTCAGGTTAATTGATTGATCACGGCGTGTAACTGTACGATTATCAACATCTATTTTAAAATCGTCAATGGTTATTACGTTATTCTTCAATCCGTGTTTTCTTCGGGTAATGGCCTGCATACGCGATTGCAGTTCGAGCAGCGAAAAAGGTTTTGCCAAATAATCGTCGGCCCCCATGTTCAAGCCCTTTACTTTGTCATCAACAGCACCTCGGGCAGTGAGAATAATTATTGAAGCATCTTTTGTCTTTTTAACTATTTCGCCGAGTAAATCCAACCCATCATAATCCGGAAGTCCAAGGTCGAGCAAAATAAAATCGTAATTATTAATGTATATTTTTTCGGAAGCTTCTTTACCGGTGTGAGCAATGTCGCAGAGGTAATTTTCTTTTTTCAAAAAAACTTCAAGTTCTTTCGAAAGCGCTTTTTCGTCTTCAATAATTAATACGTTCATGGTTTCAAGAATTTAGAGCATTAATAATTACAGCGCATGCGTGTTTTATTTGCTCGTCTGAAATAATAATCGGCGGTGCGATACGCATACTTTTCATATTGAATAAAAACCAATCAACAATCACGCCATTGTGTATGCAACAATCAATTATTTTTTTATTTTGTTCAAAGTCTTCAAACTCTATTGCCATCATCAATCCTTTACTTCTTATTTCTTTAATGCACGGGTGTTTCAGCAAACTTAGAAAGAGATTTTGTTTCCTTGTTATTTCATTAATTAATTTTTGTGTGAGTATTGTATGAAGAACGGCTAAGCCTGCTGCACAGCTAAGCGGATTGCCTCCAAAAGTTGTAATATGTCCTAACTCCGGATTAACCGAAAGCGTTGACATGATTGTATCGGATGCGATGAAAGCTCCTAAAGGCATTCCGCCGGCTATGCCTTTAGCTACACATAAAATATCGGGGATAACTCCGTAATGTTCGTAAGCAAATAACTTTCCTGTACGGCCGTAACCGGTTTGTACCTCGTCAAACACCAAAAGTGTTTCGGTTTCGGAACAGCGTTGTCGCAATTTTTTCATGAAATTTTCAGATGGAAGCACAATGCCCGCTTCTCCTTGTATTGGTTCGACTATAACGGCAGCCGTATGCTTTGTGATGCGTTCAAGTTCTTTCTCGTTATTAAACTCAATGAGCTGAACACCCGGCAACAATGGACGAAAAGGTTGTTTGAGGCGTTCGTCGCCCATCAAGCTGAGAGCGCCATTGGTGCTGCCGTGATACGCATTTTTAAAAGCTATTAATTCGTGGCGCCTTGTAAATTTTTTTGCAAGTTTAATAGCGCCTTCAATTGCTTCGGCTCCGGAGTTGACAAAATAAACCCGCTGAAGCTGTGAAGGAAGAACAGAAGTTAATAAATGTGCGAGGCGTACCTGTGGCGATTGAATGTACTCGCCGTAAACCATAACGTGCATATATTTATCTAACTGCTCTTTTATTGCTGTTACAACAGCCGGATGCCTGTGTCCTAAGTTACAAACAGAAATGCCGGAAATCAGGTCGAGGTATTGTTTTCCTGAGGTATCGTAAAGGTAACAGCCTTCGGCCTTTTCAATTTCTAATGCAAGTGGAAAGGGGCTGGTTTGGGCAACATGTTTCAGAAATAATTCACGTTGTGTCATAGCGAAGTAAAGTTAACAATTAGCCGCAAGTTCTTGTCGCAAAATTTTTATTCGAAGAAGTTATCGTTGGATGGCATTAACGGTGTATGCGATCTCCTTCCACTCTATTTTGTATATTCGTACAAGCATCTATTTCAATGATAAAATTCCGGCAAACAGTTCTCATTTTATTTACTCTCACATTATTTAAAAGTTATGCCCAAAACGGCTTACAGCGGCTAAATGCAGAAATTGAAAATTTAAAAAATGATAGCGATCTGCTTCACGCTTCATGGGGAATATGTGTGATTGAAACCCAAACAGGTAAATTATTAAGTGAATACAACAGCAACACCAGTCTTATTCCGGCATCAACACAAAAATTAATTACAACCGCAGCCGGACTTAATTTATTAGGCAGCGACTTCGTTTATGAAACCTCATTAGAATACGACGGATTATTTGATTCCGTTAGTGGTACAATCAAAGGCAACTTATACATTACAGGAAGCGGCGATCCTACTTTGGAATCAAAGTATT
>JADLGT010000133.1 GCA_020849195.1 Bacteroidia bacterium | reverse complement strand
TCCATTTTCTACATCATCCTCGCCTGTGCCGCCAAGATAGGTAACACACACCTGTTTCCCCGCAGGAGTATATTTGGCAATAAATAAATCCTCCGGTCCGCCACCGTAAGTATTTTGGTATGCGCAGGAACTTATCTTGTAATTGCCGGCTCCGGCATCTTCAAATTCTCCTTGTACAAATATGTTGTTGTTGTTATCCGTTATTACATTGTAAACTGTTTCTAGCGTATTTCCTCCTACGTAGGTACCCCAAAGACGCTGCCCCACGCTATTAAATTTTGAAACAAAACCATCCGTAAAACTACCTCCCCAAGTCGGTTGTTGTACAGGGCCTGCAATACCAACACCTGAGTTGTCCTGTGTGTCACCTCCAATTATACAATTTCCGGCCATGTCGACAGTTACCGTCCAAATATTTGGCAAGTAATATGTGGACCAAATAATACTTGGGGTTGAAGCAACGGACAGTTTTGCAATGAAGCCACATGCCGGCCATGGCCGCGTAGCCCTGTGAATAAAGTTGCCCGGTAAAGCTAATATGGGGAATCCTGCAGAGTTATTTCCTGTATTGCCGACAATATAAACTGAGTTTGAAAGTGGGTCGTAGGCACAATCGCCATACTCTTCAACATTTCCACCCCCAAAGTAGGTGCCCCAACTTCTTGTTCCGTTTGGTAAAAATTTTACAAGAAACACATCCCTGACTCCCTGCCGTGAAGGAGACAAAGCTCCGGCTGTGGCAATGTCGGTGGGCGAATAGGTGTATCCATATAAAAACAGGTTAGTACCATCGGTAGTGATAGATGTAGCGAAGTCTTTTGCATTCCCTCCGTAATAGCTTGCAAACAACCGCATACCTGCCGAGTTGAGTTTCAAAATAAATACATCTCCTTGCAAAGCCGCAGTATCGGCAAATGCAACTTTATGTACCACATATCCGGGCGCTGCGCCTACCGGAAATAAATTCAACGCATCGCCCACCAATATAATATTTCCTGCCTGGTCGCATGTTACATCTTTTGTTTCTTCGGAGTAACCACCATAAAAGGTGGCCCAAACTCTGTTCCCGGATGGAGTGAATTTTACCGCCCATGCGTTTTTTTCAACCGGCTGATTGAACGGATCAATTGTTGGTATGCCACCGTAAGCAACTTGCCAAGCACCTACAGTAGTAGGAAAACCAACGGATCTTGTCCAACCAACAAATACAGGATCTCCGCCCGGATCTGTTGTAGTTCCCGTACATCTGTCTTCTCCTATTGCGGATGTGCCACTCCCTCCATAATCAGTAACCCAGGGGTCGATGATTAAGGGAAGTTCGTGGTTGTAAGTTTTTAGTTCGAAGGTAACAATGGAGCCAATAGCCAATAGCGAGTAGGGATTAGGTGGCGAAGTTTTTTCCCTATTGGCTATTCGCTCTTCGCTCTTCACTAATTTATATTCACAGCCCACATCCACAATCTTCCCGTTTATGTTTTGATAAACTTTGGGTAGGGTTTCTACTGTTTCGCCCAATTCGCTCTGAACTATCAACTTCGAACCATTTAACTTAACTTTCGCTCCTGTATAGTTTAATTTTATTTGATTGGGGTCGGCGCCGGGGTTTACTACTATGTCGTACTTTAATCCTTTTTCTTTTCCTCCATAGTAAATTACATCAATGCCCTTGTAAATATTTTTCTGTACTACTCTGTTGTACGATTTTACATTGGTAATACCATTGGGGCAGTGGGCATAGTAATAATTGGTGTAGCCTTCTACTTCTTCCTGGTTAAGTGTTTGCGGGTTGGGGTTGCTTCCTTCAAAATCAACATCGGTGCGTTGTATTTTTATTAAGGCTTTTGCTTCGAGCTTACGTTTTAGTTCTTCGGTTTGTTGTTGCGAAAAGTTTTGGTCAAATTTTCTTAGTTCAACTTCTTTGTTTATTTCATGCATTACTTCGCCCATGTTGCTGGTAACGTAGCTTACGCCGGTTTTGCGCAGGTATATTTCTGCGCCTCCACCGTCGCCTTTGTATAAAATATCGGGGCGAAAGTTGCCTTTTGTGTCGGCTATTTGTCCTTTGTTGGGGGTGAACATCATGCCGGAACCTTTGAGAGAGTTCTTGGTTGTTTGGCTACCAAAACCAATGGCGTTTTGCGCGAAGGAGGTAAGACAGGCAATTAGTAAAGCCGCGCTGCAGAAAATGTGGAAATATTTTTTCATTTTATTTTTTATTGAGAGTATCAATATTGTTATCGACAATAAGGTAGGCACAATTAATATACAATAATTCGAAAGCTAAAAATTTGAGTTTTGAATGGCATGGTTTTTAAGGTATTGAAAATTTGTAAGTATATTTGCAACAAAGAAATAAACATGGAAACTGTTTTTCGCTTAAATACATCTGAAATTAATGCTGAATTTCTGACAACATTAAAAACACTTTTTGGAAAACGTGAAATAGAAATAACCGTAACAGAAGTGCCAGTGGATGAAACAAGCCATTTACTTAAAAACCCTAAAAATAAAGCACATCTTCTTGAAGCGATAGATGAAATACAAAAGGATAAAAAACTAGTCCGTTTTACCGGAAATGAATTTAAAAAGTACAGTAGTGCTTTATTAAAAAAATGAGATCGGTTGTTTTTGCTTCTGTTGCGAAAAAGGATTTTGATGAATGTGCCCGCATCAACAGAAAAATGTTCATTAAAATTAATGAGCTTATTTTTGATATAGACAGACATCCTTATGCCGGGCTTGGAAAACCGGAACCTTTGAAACATGAATTGTCCGGTTTTTGGAGCAGGCGCATCAACAATAAAGATCGACTCGTTTATCGAATATCGCCGCAAAATGAAATTATAATTATCAGTTGTAAAGGTCATTATCGTTAATTTATTTCACTCAAATCCTTCCATCTTCTTTTCAAACATACTTATACAACACTTGTCATGGTGCATTTATATTTAAATTAACTGTGCAACCATTGCCATCTGTAATTTTTACGTTGTATGCGCCAGGACATAACGAATTTTTGTAGCGTTTATCATATCCATCCGGCCAAGTGTAAGTGTAGGGGCTTGTTCCGCCGGTAGCGTTAACCATTATCCATTCTTTGCAGCCGCAATTGCTGCAGTTGGCGGTGCCTTTGGTAAATTGGCCTTTCAGATTACACGCGTTGCAATCAATTCCTGTAATGATGTAATTTGCGCTCAAACTTTGAGTGTTACAACTGCCGCTTACAGATACAGAATAAGTACCCGCGCAAAGGCCGTTAATAGTATTGCTGTTACTTGTAACATTCGTGGAACTGCTGCCATTGCTCCATACGAAATTGTAAGGTGGACACATATTGTTTAAGGTAACTGTGGCGCTGCCATTGCAGGGGTTACATGCATTGCTGTTCATCTGCGATTGGGTTACAGATACAGGTGTATGAACAAATTTTAATATAAATTCGTCATCCAGTCCGGAGCCGGTATTAAATGTTGCGTCGAAATAAGTTGTGCCTCCCGGATTAGTT
>JADLGT010000132.1 GCA_020849195.1 Bacteroidia bacterium | reverse complement strand
AGGTTTTTTATAATCAATCTGAACAGAATGAAGAAATATATTTTTTACAGGTAGGCTCATCCCTATGAAGTGAGACAAAAAACCATTGAGAATTGCTCCATGCATTACCTTATCTTTAAATCCTGCTTTTTGTGCGTAGGAAGAATTAGTGTGTAGAAAATTAGTATCATCAAAAATGTCAATAAATCCGGTGTAAATTTTATTGTCAATTGTAAATGAAGCTGAGAATGTGTCGCCCTTTTTTAGCATTTAATTTTTGATTGAATAGATTGAATAATGTCGCCGGTATTTTTCCAATTCGAAATTTCTGTGGATTTAAATTTTATTTTAAAGCATTTTTCCAGTTCAACAATTAATTGAATGTGGGTTAGCGAATCCCATTCCGGAATTTCGCCGGCTGTGCTCTGTTTCGACAGAACAATAGCTTCATTATTAGTGACGCGAACAAGTTGTTTGTTTATTTCTTTCAATATGTCAGATGAGTCCATTGCGTCTATTGTACAGCTTGTATAAAGTTAACCTTTTCGACATATTTTGTTGTATCAAGCGCCCATATTCCATTTTGATTTTCAAATCCCATTTTTAGAAAAAAATTTTTTACTATATTATTTTTTTCAGTAGGTATATATTCGCCGGTAATTTTTTTAATGCCTTTTTTTCGTGCACTTGTAACAACATTATTAAGTGCAAAATTTTCTAAACCTCGCATAAATACACGGCAGCTCATTATCCATGTATCAATAAACGCAGTTTCGTTATTTTGTTTTTTTAAAATAATCGCACTTACCAATCCGCTATTTCCATATTTATCTTCAAGGGTAAATACAAACGAAAAAAAATTGTCTGAATATGTAATTTCTTCAATTTGAGCTTCGGAATACCGCACTGTACGTAAGTTAAATTGATTTGACCGTTGTGTGAGTTGAGCTACTCTTGGAATAGTAAATTTATCAAATGCCTTAATACTTGATTTCATTTCAAGTGTAGCAAGAAAGCTATTTTCATCGGTAAAGTTTTTCGCTTCTGTCTTTCGTTTTACATCGTCAACATAAAGTTGCGTTCTATTTGTGTCTTCCGCAGAAACGCTAGCTGTTTCAAACAAATTTAATGCAGTAAGGTATTCGAGGTATTCGGCCGGGTCGGAGGGGAGTTCGGGCACTGTTAATCCGGGTAAGAATGTGCGAGTTCTATTGCGTTCAACAGGGTCGTCATCTAAAAAAACAATTGAATCTAATCCTATGTTAAGCGACTGCTGAATGTGTTTTATATTTTCTGCTTTATCGTTCCAGTTAGCTGTAAATATTGCTATATCATTCAAGCGTAGAATCATTTCCGGATGTTTTTCAAAAGGTTCTTTGGCAATATGTTCTTCGTTTTTACTGCAAACAGCAAGAATAATCCCCCTGTTTTTTAATTGTTTTATCCAGAGTTGCAGCTCGCTGAAGGCTTTGCCTATACCTAAATCTCCTAATTGAATTGCTTCTATTCCATCCTCGCCGATTATGCCTCCCCACAATGTATTGTCGAGGTCGAGGATAAGACATTTTTTGAAATAGCCGCTCGTTGATAAAATTATATCTGAAATACTCTTTGCTGCATAAGGTAAAAAATCAATACTGAAAACTATATCGGCATTTACATACATTTTAGGATCATAATTAAATTGGCGCCCAAAGCGGGCTTGAAGCAAGGACATGTCGCCGATAAACAGATTTGAAATTTTCGTGGCAATGTGCATCAGCAAGTAATTGATTTTTCTCAGTTGGAATAAAAATGACTCTTCGGTTTTGTTGGAGTAGTTCCCATAAACTCCATCGGACAATTCATAAAAATTTAAGTAAATAATTTTTGTTTGCAGCGATTCTGAAATTGTATCGCATAGTTTTTCTACATATTGAATATGTGAATCTGCAAACGATCCTCTGCTCTTTAATTCACTTTTTTGAAATTTATTTTTTAGTTTTTCGACTGATTGGAAAATGATGATATACTCGGGAGTAAATTGGTAGAGGGCGGAAGTCTTGTTGAAAATTTGCAAATCAATTTGGTTGTAACCGGCTTCATAAATTTCGAAGTTGACAGCTTGATCGAAGCCATAGCCTTTAATTGCTTGTACTAAAAATTGTGTTGAGGAGTCTGCTACAACGGCAAGTTTAATTTTTTTCAATCCGGAAAAATCTTTTTTTAGATTTTGTTGCAGAGAATTAAAATCTTTCATTATTATTCAATAAAATTTAAACAAGCACTAACCCGTTTTTAGTAATCCGGTTTTATTTTCTCTGGCGGAATGAATACTGGCATTCAGTTCAAATCCTAATAATAATACAATGGAGTTAAAATATATCCAAAGCAACACAATAATTAATGTTCCAATTGAACCGTAAAGTTTGTTATACTGCCCGAAATGATTTACGTAATAAGCGAACCCAAGTGAAGTAATAAGTGTAAGTATGGTTGAGAAAATTGCGCCGGGCGAAAAGAATTTGCTCCTTCGTTTATGAGAAGGACCAAGGTAATAATCGAAAGCTATTACAATTAGAAATAACAAAAAAATTACAATTGATCTACCAAACAAAATAAAATAATATGAATAGTTACCCAGTGGAATCTGTTTCAAAATTAATTCGCTGTATATAATTATTGCTATGGCTACAATGAGTGTTAGTGTTGTAATAATTACTAAAAGCAGTGCAATTAATCGCTGTTTAATCCAGCTTCTATTTTCCATTTCATGTTGGGTGCTGTTAAAACCTTCTATCATAGCGTTAACGCCATTGGTAGAAAAATACAAGGCGCTGATAAACCCAACCGACAACAAACTGCCATGTTGGTTTTTTACAATATCGGCAATAGTGTCTTCGGCAGCATCGAAGGCGCTCTTGGGCATAACTTCGCGCAGTAACTCAAACAAAGTAATCTGAAAATTATCGACAGGCACGAAAGGAATTAACGTAAATAAAAAAATTATTGACGGAAAAATGGCTAAAAAAAAGTTAAATGCGAGTGATGATGCGCGAGTGGTAATGGCACCTTTTTGTAGCCCGCGTATAAAAAAAATCATTACATCGTACAACGGAAATCCTTCAAAACCGGGAAGTACTATTTTGCGGCTTATTTTTATGCCGTTTTGTACTATTTTGGATGAATTTATTTTTTGTAAGATTGTTTTGGCCATCCATTAGAAAGCTTTAAGGCTAAGGTCGAGACTTTTTACGCTGTGTGTTAAGGCTCCAACAGAAATAAAATCAACGCCACACAAAGCATATTTCCGAATATTCGTTGCGGTAATACCTCCCGACGCTTCGGTTTCATATTTGCGTCCAATTAATTTGACCGCTTTTTTCAGGTTAGGTATTGAAAAGTTGTCGAGCAATATACGATTTACTTTCCCTGTGGCGAGTATTTCTTTTACTTCCGCAATGTTGCGTGCTTCTATTTCTATTTTTAGCTGTTTCTTTTTCTGATAAGTGT
>JADLGT010000131.1 GCA_020849195.1 Bacteroidia bacterium | reverse complement strand
TAAGCAACTGCTGCACTCTTTCCGATTCACCGGTGCTGCCAACAATTAAAATTCGTTTATTATCACTCTGACTAAAGCGAAATTTTTTAGGACTTAATAGGTGAAGGAAGAAGCGCAAGAACAGTGTAGCCGATAGTGCCCAAGCTGCTCCAAAAAGAATGAGTGCACGAGAGAAACGATAAGCCTCGGGAAGAAGTGAATAAACAATAAGTATAATTCCTGTTCCGATAAGTATTCCACGAATTATTTTGTTCAGGCGTATGGGCTTATCATATCCTCCATTAAGATAGGTCGATGTAATCCACACCAAAAGATAACCCGAAAAAGCTGCGTAAACTAATGCCGGAGCATACGATCCTGATACCTGAACGTAACGCACATATTTTTCATAAATATTTTTTATAAATAGAAGACCGCCCATTATAAGTATCCCATCCATCAAAGGAAGCACCGATGTTAGCAGGAGACGTTTGGCAATGGCTAAGCCTGCCCGAATATAAATTGCAATGTGGATTAAAAAAGAAAATAATTTTGCATGATTTTGCGAAAAATGTTTTTGCGCGAAAATAATCATGGCGTTATAAAACACAAACACGTAATTAACACTGCTCTTTCGTGTACTTTCTCCTTTGTAATGAATAATGCGTGTTTCCGGGAAATAATAATTTTTATAACCGGCCTTAATAATGCGATAGGAAATATCTATATCCTCGCCATACATAAAAAAGGTTTCATCAAGCAATCCTATTTTGTCTAAAACCGATTTCCGAAGCAGCATAAAAGCACCGGCCAACACATCCACTTCGGAGGTTTTGTTATTATCGAGAAATCCCAAATGGTAACGGCCGAATAATTTTGATTTTGGAAACAACTTTGATAATCCAAACACTTTGTAGAAAGCCACCGATGGTGTAGGCAAACCTCGTTTCGACTCGGGTAGAAAACGACCCTTGCCATCAATCATTTTAACTCCTAAGCCACCGGCATCAACATGCTTATCCATAAACTCAATGGCTTTTACAAAGGTGTCCTCTTCAACTACTGTGTCAGGGTTTAGCAGCAAAACATACTCTCCTTTCGATAAACGTATGGCCTGATTATTGGCAAAGGCGAATCCGGTATTTTTCTTGTTTTCAATGAGACAGAATTCCGGAAATTTATTTTTCACCATCTGCACCGATCCGTCAACCGAATTATTATCTACAATAAAAACTTCAGCGAAACTGTTTTTTATCCCAGCACGTACCGAATGTAAACACTGTTCGAGGAAAAACTCTACATTGTAATTTACAATTATTACGGATAGTTTAACGCCCATGATTTTTATGCGGGTAGTTGTTTTTCGTAAGGAGTACGATTTACAATAGAGCGTCCTAAGGTTACTTCGTCGGCATATTCCAACTCATCGCCAATCGCTATTCCGCGCGCAATAGTTGATACCGATACATTGAACTCGCTGAGTTTTTTATAAAGGTAAAAATTTGTAGTATCTCCTTCCATAGTAGTGCTTAGAGCCATAATTACTTCTTTTACCCGACCATGTTTTACTTTTTCAATCAATGGTTGAATCGTTAAGTCGTCGGGACCTATTCCATCCATAGGTGAAATAATACCACCCAAAATATGGTAAATACCATTGTACTGATGTGTGTTTTCTATAGCCATTACGTCGCGTATATCTTCCACAACACAAACCAATGAATGATCGCGTTTTTGATTTGCACATATTTCGCATAAATCACTGTCGGAAATATTATGGCAACATTTGCAATACTTTAGTTCATTTTTCATTTTTAAAAAAGTATCGCTGAAACGGGCTACTTCTCTTGCGTCTTGCTTAAGCAAATACAATACAAACCGCAAGGCTGTTTTACGTCCAACACCTGGCAGTTTCGCAAACTCGTTTACTGCATTTTCAATCAATCGTGAAGAGAAATCCATAGGACGAATTTAATAAAAGATGTTTAGTCGGGGCATTCTTAATTACTTAAATTCGGATTTTGCATTAGAAGCGTAATGCGCTAAAGCAAAGAGGTTTACTATTCTTTCGATGAGCTACAGATTCTACGGACCTTTGGGAGGATTTTGAAACGGAAATTGAAAACCGCAAGCACACAAAAATTGTTTTTACTGTCACAAAAAATAATATAAATTGCTTTACATTAATCCGCGCCCACTTTTCATCAATTTGCTATCGCGTTTAAAGTCTTGCACCAACTTATCAAGAATGCCGTTTATAAATATTTTACTTTTGGGCGAGCTATACATTTTTGAGAGTTCAATGTATTCGTTGAGGGTTACTTTAACAGGTATGCTTTCGAAATGCAACATCTCTGTTATAGCCATTTTCATCAACAGAATGTCCATCATTGCAATGCGTTCTACTTCCCAATTTTGCGTTTTACCCGACACCACTTTCTCCAATTCTTTTTCGTGTACAATTGTTTTACGAAACAAGTCAATCACAAATTTTTTGTCTTCTTCTTCGTCTTTATATAAAGACATCAGACTAAAATCGGCTTGTTGCTTTTCGTTCATGCCTTCAATAGTTTTTATTACTCCGTAATTTGCCAAACGCAAATCATCAATCCAGTAAATGCTTTTCTCCTCAAAATAATGTTCTAACAGATCCTGATCGGCTATACAATTTTTATAACTATCAATAATAAACTGTTTGTCAGTTTGATATGTTGTTGCAGGAAGCGACATATATTGCTGATACTCGTTACTCAGTTTAATTCCGGATAAAATTTTACGAACTAGCTCATCGTCGGTTTGCCAAGTTATTTTGCGGGCAGATACTTCACGCTTCAATTGAGTACTTTCTGTCAATTGCTTAACAATTGCATTGTCAATAAATCGGGTACTCGGATTAAGATCGGATTCGGTAGGTAGGCGTTTGTTTTTGGCATCGGCAACTATGCGTTCGGCCTGATGGCGTAGTTCAATCAATAAAGTTAACAGGTACACATACAAATCATATATTTTATTTATGCCGGCAATTAACTCCTTTTCAGCTTTGTTCAAATCTTTATTATCGCTCTGAAAAAAAGCGTAAAGCGCCTGCATCACTTTCACCCTCAAATACCTCCTGTTTAACATATGAAGAACCGTATAATGAAATAGAAAATTTATTTGCACAAAGTTAGTTGAATTTCTTACACAAGCGCACTCAATGCCTTCGACTTAATCAGTACATTTATAAATCGTTATTGAGCGAAAGAAATTGTGAAACCTCTATTAGCACTGAATAAGTATTTTTTAAAGTACAAGTGGCGACTGCTACTCGGAATTGTTTTTATTGGAGTATCGAACTATTTTGCGGTTTACTCCATAACTTTTATCCGCAAAGGAATTGATTATATAAAAGAGATAAACCCACAGTTGCCACCGACCAATTTAAACGCACAGTTGTTGTCTTTTGCCTTAATGACACTGGGCATGGCCATGCTTCAGGGCTTCTTTCTTTTCCTTATGCGGCAAACAATTATTGTTATGTCGCGATTAATCGAATACGATTTAAAGAATGATTTGTACGAACACTATCAAAAACTCGACACTACGTTTTACAAACATAACAGTACAGGCGACTTAATGAACAGAATTAGCGAAGACGTAAGCAGGGTGCGTATGTATATTGGCCCGTCCATCATGTATGCTGTTAATACAATTATGGTTTTTGTTTTTACAATTGGTATAATGATTAAGATAGATTGGCTATTAACGGTATATGTTTTAATTCCATTGCCCATCTTAACCATTTCTATTTATTATGTAGGCAGCATAATGAATAAAAAAGGAAATTTGGTACAAGAACAACTGTCAACACTTTCAACTATGGCGCAGGAAGCTTTTTCGGGCATAAGGATTATCAAATCATTTGCTCGGGAAGAAAAATGGAATAAAGATTTTGAACGCGAAAGCGATATTTACAAAGAAAGAAATATGGATCTTGTAAAAACCGACTCGCTCTTTCAGCCCTTCATGTTATTGATGATTGGGCTCAGCACAATTGCTACCATATACATTGGCGGTCGCGAAGCCATAGATGGTAAAATTACCATAGGAAACATTGCCGAATTTATTATTTATATAAACCGGCTCACATGGCCTGTGGCCTCGCTCGGATGGGTAACATCGCTTATTCAGCGTGCGGCTGCGTCGCAACAACGCATCAATCAGTTTTTAAATACACAACCAAAAATTAAGTCGCCGGTTACGGATACGTTGAAATTAAAAGGACACATAGAATTTAAAAACGTGAGTTTCACTTACAAAGATTCGGGCATAAAAGCGCTCGATGCTGTTTCATTTTTGGTTCCCACAGGTCAATCGCTTGCTATTGTAGGCCATACGGGATCGGGCAAATCAACCATTGCAAATTTACTTTGCAGGCTTTATGATGCCGATAGCGGCGATATTTTTATTGATGGCAAAAATATCCAATCGGTGAACCTATATGATCTACGCGGCCAAATAGGTTACGTACCACAAGAAGTGTTTTTATTTTCGGATAGCATTGCGTCAAACATCGCATTTTCTGCCAACCGTTCTGAGCATGGTCTTATTGCGCGCGACAAAATAGAACAGGCTGCAAAAACGGCGGCCATTTATTCTAACATAAATGAATTTCCCGATAAGTTTGACACCCTTATTGGTGAGCGAGGAATTACACTTTCGGGCGGGCAGAAACAACGGGTATCTATTGCTCG
>JADLGT010000130.1 GCA_020849195.1 Bacteroidia bacterium | reverse complement strand
TTCCAAATAAATACAAAGAGCGGAGCAAAAATTACTATGGATACGGCATTTACAGATTGGAAAAAACTTGCAGGAATTGTTGAGCCTAACAAAGTTCTATCGGTTTGTTCTTCGGCAAAATAAGTGAGCGATGCACCGGCTTGTTCAAATGCAACCCAAAAAAATATGACAAAGAAGGCAGAGACATAAATTACCCAAATACGTTCGCGTTCAATTTTAGTAAGCGTTTCGTCGGATATGACAAGTCCGGGAGCTGCGATAGCTAAAGAGTATATAAACGACCCGATTAAATCTACTTCAAGTTTGAAATAAAAATACTCGAATAGGGCTACAGCAACAGCACACCACAAAGCAATCTGAGTGGCTGTAAAAGATATTCCAATTTCTTTTGGTGCATCGGTATCGGGCACAATTTCGTTGGAAGAAATTTCGGGCACAACGGGTTTTACATGTACAGGGACTCCACCAATTGCTTCGCCAGTGGGAGTTACAATGTATTTATCTTTATAGAGCACAAATAATGCAACACCAATCAACATGCCTATTCCGGCAGCTAAGAATCCCCATTTAAAATCTTCGGGGTTTCCGGTATCGCCGAGGTATCCGCAAACAAGCGGCGCAATAAATGCGCCAAGGTTAATTCCCATATAAAAAATAGTAAAAGCACCATCGCGTCTTTTATCTCCTTCGGGATAAAGCTGCCCCACCATAGTAGAGATGTTGGGTTTAAAAAAACCATTTCCTAAAATCAAAAGTGCAAGCCCACTGTACATCACAACCTGTGCTGTTGATTGTTGCTGGTAAATTGATCCGCTGAAAAACATACAAAACTGTCCAAGTGCCATAATAAGCCCACCTATAATTATTGATTTACGGTTTCCCCAATACCTATCGGCCATGTAGCCACCAATAAGCGGTGTAAGATAAACCAAGCCGGTATAGCTCCCATACACTTGCATCCCAAAATCTTTATCAAATAATAAAGCTTTGAGCATGTAAAGCGTAAACAGCGCCCTCATGCCATAATAACTGAAGCGCTCCCACATTTCGGTTACAAATAATACATAAAGACCCTTGGGGTGTGATTGATTTTCGGATGAAGACATACGTTTAGTTTGGTTTATACAATAATTGCTAAATATAAAAAATAATTAAAGATTAGTAATTAGAAACTCGGTCATTTTGTTGTACAAGTGAAGCCGTGTGTTGCCACCATAAATACCGTGATTTTTGTCGGGATAAATGAACTGGTCGAACTGTTTATTGGATTTGACGAGTGCACGTGTCATTTCAATGGTGTTTTGCAGGTGTACGTTATCGTCGGCACTACCGTGAATGAGCAGGTATTTTCCTTTCAGCATATCGGTAAAATTTATTGGAGAGTTTTCGTCGTAACCTGTTGGGTTTTCTTGTGGAGTTGACAAATACCTTTCGGTATAAATGGAGTCATAAAATCGCCAGTTGGTAACAGGTGCAACCGCAATGCCGGCTTTAAAATAATCGGCTCCTTTGGTCATGCACAACGAACTTAAGTAGGCACCAAAACTCCATCCTTGCACACCAATACGGTTTTTATCGACATAGACCCATGAGCCAAAAAATTTTGCCGCTTCAATTTGATCTTGTGTTTCGAGTTTTCCTAATTGCTTGTAAGTACATTTTTTAAAATCGCGCCCGCGTCCTTCTGTTCCTCGGTTATCAACGCAGGCAACGAGGTATCCTTTTTGCGCAAGCAGGCAATGCCACAAATAACTGCTCCCACCCCATTCGTTACTTACTTCGTTGTTGTGAGGACCTCCGTAAAAAGTGAGCAACATCGGATATTTTTTTGTAGGATCGAAGTTTACAGGTTTAATAAGCCATGCATTAAGTACAATATTTTCGGAAGTGGTGAACGCAAAAATTTCTTTCTTGCTCAGCTGGTATTCTTCTAATTTTTTTTTGAGTGCAGAATTGTCTTCCAATACACGTATCAGTTTTCCGTCAGTGTTATGTAAAGTTATGTAAGGGGGCGTATCCACATCGCTAAAGGTATTTATGTAGTAATTATATTCACTGCTAAATACAGCGTTGTTAGTTCCATTGCGCTCGCTCAATTTTTTCTTTCCTGTCCCGTCAAGTTGAACAGCAAATAAACACTTTTCCGGAACCGCAGTTTCGTCTGATGTGTAAAAAACTGTTCCGGTTTTTTCATTAATTCCAATTATTTCAGCTACATCCCAATTGCCCCATGTTAGTTGATTAATCAACTTGCCGGTCATGTTGTACAGGTAAATGTGATTAAAGCCATTATTATCACTGGTCCATGTGAAACCTTTGTTGTCCGAAAGAAAAACTAGATTATCATTGATTTCGATATAGGTATTACTCTCTTCGGTAAGTACAGTTTTCGATTCGCCATTTGAAGCACTAATAAAGAGTAGTTCCAATTTATTTTGTAGGCGATTCATGCGTTGCACGGAAAGCGTGTTTGGGTCGGGAGTCCACTGTATGCGTGGAATATATTGATTGGTTTCTTTACCTACATCAGCGGTAACCGTTTTATTTTGATTTACATCGTACACATGAATACTAACAATGGAGTTATCTTCTCCTGCTTTGGGGTATTTAAACCGGTAAACAGTAGGATAAAGGTTCGAGTGATATTCATTCATTTCAAATTCTTTTACTCGGCTTTCGTTAAACCGGTAATAAGCCAGCCGGGTTCCGTTGACATTCCATGAATAGGTCTGGTCGAATGAAAATTCCTCTTCATACACCCAGTCGGTTGCGCCATTAATAATGTTATTTTGCTTGCCATCTGTTGTAACGGCTATTTCTTTCCCGCTTAGCAAATCTTTAATGAAAATATTATTGTTACGCACAAATGCTACTTTGTTTCCATTGGGCGAAAAGGAAGCATACATTTGTTTATCGCCCTCGGTTACTTTTTGCAAGTGCTTTGTTTTTAAATCGAACACATAATAATTCTCGCGTGTAGAATGGCGATACAATTTTTCGGTTTGTGTGGCAATAAGCAATTTGGTTTCGTCGTCGCTAAACGTATAATTGTCTATTTGGATAGGCTCGACGGATTTCTGCACAGTTAACTCAGATGATCTTACAATTACTTCCTTCTTTTTTCCTGTCTTGTATTCGTACTTCACAATTTCAATTTCGCCAGTTTTTATATTGGTTTCAAGCGAGGTATAGTGTTTACCATCAGCCATAGAAACAAGACCTTCTATATGCTTCGGAGTAAAGATTCCATTTTTCCAAATGTCTTCCAAAGTGATGTCTTTTTTTTGACTAAAGGTCGGAAGAGCCAATAAGAAAGCCAGTAAGGCACCTATTTTACGCATCTTATAGAAATTTTTTCGGCGTGAATATAACAAAAACCCTTGTTTAAAGTCAGTATAATATGATGAGCGGAATTGCAGGGTATGTAATATGGCAATGCAAATTTGGATGGTGTGTAGCAAATTTTTCATGTTAAGGCCAATGGAGTGAACTTCATTCTGCTTTTAACTCTATTTTCAATCGAAATTGAAAATAGCAGTTGAACCGGCACAAAAACCACTTTAATTACATCGCAAAAATTCATTGTTTTTTGGCAATTATTATCTATATTTGCATCCTTGTTTTAAAAAAATAGGCTACTATGAAAAAAGGCATTCATCCCGAAAATTACAGATTGTGTGTGTTTAAAGACATGACAAACGACTATGCGTTTTTAACCCGTTCGGCTTCCGAAACCAAAGAAACCATTAAGTGGGAAGACGGTAACGAGTATCCACTGGTTAAGTTGGATATTTCACACATGTCGCACCCGTTTTATACCGGTAAATTAATGTTAGTTG
>JADLGT010000129.1 GCA_020849195.1 Bacteroidia bacterium | reverse complement strand
TTATATTGTTTGTTAACCGGTTGAGCGGCAATAAAGTTGATGACCTGTGGGTATATGCAATTAACATAATTGTGTTGGTGGCCGGATTTTTATATAGCAATGAAAAGCCTGTTAAAACACTTATAACCTTCGGCATTTTAGGTGTAGTTTTTATGCTTATAGGTTTGGCAAACACGGGTCGTATTGCTACTTACGCATTTATAAGCGGAGGGTTATTTTGTTCCATCATGTGGCCTTGTATTTTTTCCCTTTCTATTGCCGGTTTAAAACACTACACTGCTCAGGCTTCCGGATTTCTTATTATGATGATTTTGGGTGGAGCATTTATTCCTCCCGTTCAGGGTATGATTTGCGATATGGAAAACGATATACCAAAAGGGATTGTTGGTGGTATGTCGTGGACACACATTTCATATATCATACCTGTATTGTGCTTTGGCTACCTTACTTTTTATGCTTTTAAATCGAAAGCAGTATTAAAAAAACAAGGAATAGATCATGACTCGATGCTTAATGAAACAAGTCATTAGCAATTGAATTTATAAGGTCCATAATACCCTCTCATTTTTTGTTTTGACCAAATGTCTCTTTTCGGTTACCGTTGTAGAGGCGTCGTTTGTGCGAAAGTCCGAAATCGTAAAATAATTTTTATCAGATTATAAATAAATTGAGGCTATCTTTACTGGAAAATTTTAGGTAAAATGATTTTTGAAAAAACTAGGCCCTGTAGTTCAATGGATAGAACGGAAGTTTCCTAAACTTTAAATGGAGGTTCGATTCCTCTCGGGGCTACAAAATAAAAAGTAAGGTTAATGGTCAGTTAAAATTTAATCAAATACGGATTTACAATTGCTCCAACACCTGTACTGAAGTTAAGTTTACTGTGAGTACATGATGTAGTTTATAATAATCTGTTAAAGCTGCTATTAATTGTCTGCGATAAGCTTGTGTTAATTGCACTTCTGCACATTTTTCGAAACCGGAGTTCATTAGCTCACTTACATATTTGCTTAAAGGCTCTTGTAAATAATACACATGATGTGGTTGATGGGATATAAATTTTCCTTCCATCAAATCAAAGTATTTATTTTCGTTAGAATAATTGCCCGAAGGGAAAAAGCCAAGGTATTGCGAATATTTTAGCATAAATACAAGATGAAAATTAGCACTGCCGGATTCTTTCAGCCCGAGTAACTCAAAAGCGTTCTGTAGAAATTCAAATAAAACCGGATTTGCTTCTTCTTCGTGAATTGTTTTGTACAACAGTTCATTTAAAAAAAGTGCAACAGCAGTTTTGGTTTGATCAAATTCGTTTATCAGATTTTTTGCATCGGTTACTTCGGTAATCCGTTCTAATTTCTGTTTTTCAGTTTTAGTAACAACCATGTTTAGGTAAGTTAAACCACGGAAATAATTTGCTTTTACTTTTGAAGTACGGCTGTGAACACCTCTGGCTATGTATGTTTGCAAGCCAAACAGGTTTGTATAAACGTTCACAATTACACTGTTGTCGGTATATTTTGTGGTACGTAAAACTATTCCTTTAACGGAATGAAGCATTTGTATGCCGTTGTTTGAAAAGGGTGCGTTTCTGTCTTTCGTGCTATTTTTAAACTAAAAGTAGATACGCGATTAATTGATAAAAAGAATTTTGGTAACAAAGGTTTTGCTTCCGTCATCGTTTGAACAGAATACAAGATAAACTCCGGTACGTGCACGTTCGCCATCAAAATTTTTTCCATCCCAAATCGCTTGTCCCCCTAAGGCCTTTGTTTTATATATTAATGTTCCGCTAATGTCGGTAATTTTTACATCGGCATTTTTCACCAATCCTTTAATGGCAATTGTACCTGCGTAATCCGGTTTTACCGGATTGGGATAGGCATAAACATCCTTAAAGTCGTCGCCTCCTTCTGTAGCAGTACTCTTATAGGAAACTACCCCTCCCGGGCTACCGAAATAAACTTCACCGCTTTCTCCGTCAATAGATATGCAACTAATCATATTTGATAATAGCGGACTATTGGTCTCATCGAAATGATAAATTTGTTTTGTTCCGTCAGCCGACATTAAAAATACGCCTGATTTTTCGGTACCAATCCATTTACGGTTTGCGCCATCAACGGCAATTGCTGTTATGGCTTCTGTTTGCAATAATAGTTGTGTGTGCCCATCTTGTTGAACAAGTATTTGCTGAGGCTCCCATCCGCTTCCGCCAAAAATATTTTCGGGACTATATATTACAGCAATGCCTTGATCTGTGCCAATCCACATTGCTCCATCCTGATCTTCGGCCAAACATTTTAGCAAGCTGCCTGGAATTGGGTTGCTAGCCGGCAAAGGCGCTATATTATTTCCGTTTACTGTTATGGCAACATTTGTAATTCGTTTTGTGTTTGAAGGATTTGGCGTGGGGGTACCTCCATTGTTGTTGTACACAAGTATGGAATTGGTTGTTGGCAAAACTATCCATTTTTGTCCGCTAACTTTAGCTGCAACCATTGTGCTGGAGCGGTCTTTATTAATAAAATCAGAAAAGTTGATTGCCTTCCAAGTTCCATTGGGTGCACGAACAGTAAGCATTTGGGGCGTTTCGCTGTTAGCTACCCATAAATTTTTATCGTCGTCAAACGCAAGCCCACCGGAACGGACAGAAAAGTAAGTTGGAATTATTTGTTGATTTTGTAAGGGACTATTCGACGAGTTATATAGCTTCACCAACTCGCCATTATTAAACTCTAACACGCCATGCAGATAAGAGCCGCCAAAAGCGTGGTTAGGATTATCGGGATCAACAACTACAGTTACAACATCGTGTAACGAATCCATATTTGCAGCGGGCTGCGGTCCAAATATAGTTGACCAGTTATTATCAGAAAACACCGAAACTCCATCGGTATTAAAAACATTTGCTCCCCAATTGGCCGTTACACTTCCGGGTGCTAACCAAAGTTTGCCTTTACTACAGGCCATTGAAAAAACCGATGTGGTGCGTGGTCCGTTCGGAATAAGGTTTTCGCCCGGTCCGCTCGGCGGATATACTTTTACTAAGCCATATTTTTTGTCGGCAAGCCAGGCAATATTATTATTATCAAGCAGCCCATCCGACAGCCATGCTGAACCAAATCCATAATTGTAGTAGGTTCCTATCTTTGTTTCGGAAGTGTTATATTGATAGAGCAAATAATCGCCGACAATTGTAAGCGTATTATTACTTACTCGCAGGTGTGTAAAATTATCGTTGCGTATTGCGCTCGAATCCCAAGTTGCCCCATTATATCTAAAGACAATATCCTGGCCCCAAGCCGAACTGGTTAAAAATTTCGAAAAATTAACATACATTTTTCCGTTAAAATACGCCAACGTATTGAATATACCTGATGGCAGCCCCGGTTGTAGTGTCCACGAATTGTAATCAGACAGATTTATACTGTTTAACGGGGCTGTGTAAACACCATTGGCTGTAGCTGCATAAAGCAGTGTGCCATCGCTGTTTACGTCCATTACATTTATTGATGCTCCCAGCGGTCCAATAAAATATGTTTCTTTAATTTCATGCCGCAAAAGATCAACAACAACAATTCCAAAACCACAGGCCAAATAGGCATAATTATTTGTAAAAAATATATTGTTAATAGATTTATTACCCTGAATGGATTTTAATTTGATGTCGGGCAAGTTGGCTATGCTGTTGTTTTGTATGATGTCAACATTCGCATCTTTATAGGCAACAATTAACGTATTGCTCGACGGATCGAAATTTAGAGTATTTACGGTAACATCCGATAGTCCGGTTAGTTTTGACATTAAATCAAACGAATTGTCGGATAAGTTATATGAAAATAATCCGCCTTGTGTTGCACAATAAATTTTTCCGTTTCCTTGCGTTACAGCAATTCCTTGCTTATACGAAAAGTGCATACTCCATTGCCCAATGGCTGTGTTTTGCGCCTGTGCTAACAAAGTGTAACACCATAGTAATGCGAGCAATATGCAGGCTTTGATTTTCAATTGCATTTAGTTATATACTAAGTATATATTTTTACCGCTGTATAAACTCAAAATAATTTAATTTATTGTGAAACAAGCGTACCTAAAGAAGTATAAAATGATTTTTGTCAGTTTAAAAATTTTTCATCAAGTAGTTCGAAAAGGCAAGCAGCTTGCTTTCTTCAAATTTATTTCCAATTAATTGCAAGCCGAATGGCAAATTATTACTGTGTTTACCCATTGGCAGCGATATGGCGGGCATACCGGTAATATTGGCTTGAACAGTAAAAATATCTTCGAGATACATTTTAATGGGATCGGATGTATTCTCACCAAATTTAAAAGCGGTGCCGGGCGTAGTAGGCAGCAAAATGAAATCATATTTATTCAAAATTTCAATTGTTTTGTTTTGGAGGTAGCGACGAACTTTTTGTCCTTTGGAATAATACGCATCGTAATAACCTGCACTAAGTACAAATGTGCCGAGCATTATTCTACGTTGTACTTCTTTTCCGAAACCTTCGCTACGCGATTTGCGGAAAGTTGACTCCATGTCATTGGCATGTTTACTTCGGTAACCGTAATTTAAGCCCTGATAGCGAGATAAATTGGATGATGCTTCGGCGGTGGTGAGTACATAATAAACCGGAACGAGATAATCAAGAAAAGGAAAACTTACCGGTTCAACGATATGACCGGCATTTTTTAATTTATTTATTACATCTATTGTTCGTTTTTTTATTTCGGGATCAAGACCTTCCTTTTCCAAGCAATCTGACAGATACGCAATTTTTATTTTCGACACATCTTGTTGTAGTTCGTTTGTGTAAGAAGGAACAGTAATTGAAGACAGGGTACTGTCGTATGCGTCTTTTCCTGCCATTACTTCCATAATTAATGCAGCATCTTCAATGTTTTTTGTCAACGGACCAATTTGGTCGAAAGAGGAAGCGTATGCAATAGCTCCATATCGTGAAACCCTTCCGTAGCTTGGTTTTAGACCTACTAGGCCACAAAGCGAAGCCGGTTGGCGGATGGAGCCTCCTGTATCTGTTCCGAGTGTGGCTAAGCACAAGTCGGCGGCCACAGCCGCTGCAGCGCCTCCCGACGAACCACCCGGAACACGAGTATTATCGAGTGGGTTAAGCACATTTCCAAAGGCCGAATTTTCGTTTGAACTACCCATGGCAAACTCGTCGCAATTGCAACGACCTATTATAATAGCATCTTCGTTTATTAAACGTTCAACAACAGTTGCGCTGTACAATGAAGTAAAACCTTCAAGAATTTTTGATGCAGCTGACACTTTGTGATTCTTGTAACAGAGGTTATCTTTCAGTCCGATAACCATTCCGGCCAATTTTCCGGCATTTCCTTTTTTTATTTTTTCGTCGATCTCGTCGGCCCTTTGCAATGCTCCTTCAGTAAACACTTCTAAAAAAACATTTAAGTGTTTATTTTTTTCGATGCGCTCTAAATACAAGGCTACCAGTTGCTTTACAGATACCTTCTTGGCAATAATATCGGATTGTATTTGGGCAAAAGAATGGTAATACATTTTATAAAAAAATGGAAGGAAACGAAGTGGTTATTAGTATTTGGAAAAGAGTCTAGTAGTTTAGTTCTTCTTTTCGGCTGAATTGTCGGTACCATCAACACCTTTCGATGCATCTTTAAATTCTTTTATACCTCTACCCAACCCACGCATAAGTTCAGGTATTTTACGCCCGCCGAACAAAAGCAATAATACAATGGCAATGAGGATTAACTCTTGCCCGCCAAGACCAAAAACTCCAAGTAATACTGATTGTGTCATGTGATGTGAATTATGAAATACTAAGGTAATGAAAATATGTTTTGCTTGAGTTTTGAAAATGGTTTTATTCGACTATACGTTTTTTATAATCGAAACAGTATTGCAAGGATAATCCTGTTTTCTGATTTAACCAAAATTATGCAATAGAATTTACATAATCGCCTTTAAGGCATATAGTATCTGTAGTTTATCGGATATACAAGCATTGTTCTAAGCTTAGTCTATCACTAGTTTTTTCAAACCCACTGATTGACCCGATCTTATTTCAACACTATAGATTCCTGATGCGAAGCCAGAAATATCAAAGGTGTTTTTAATTTGATTCTTATCCGGCGTAAACTTTAACACTTCCATGCCTAAATAATTTCGTACTGTAATTTGAAGGGTGTTGTTATTAAGCACTTCCGACCATTCAATTTGTCCATTAGCTCAATTTGTTTTATAAGAATTTTTTATTGATGTACACATAGCCTCTTGTCAGGTAATAAAGAGGAGTAATTGACGGTTTCCATCTTAAAATCGGGCTATTATTTTTTCAAAAAATCTTTTATGAAATAGTAGATTGCCCCAAAAACTGAAACCAAAGAAAACAAAAGTGTAAAAACAGGGAATTTTTTAAAACCAATATAATCATCCAGTCGAACGCCTGCATAAGTGCCAATACCCATTATTGCCGCCATTTGCAAGCCCATGCCGGCATACTTAGCGTAATTAATAGGAGTTGGCGACTTTTTCTTGGGATTTGGATTGGTTTGCTCCATAGCTCATATCTTTAATTACAGCTCCCATGCTGCATGAGCCCGAGAAGTTTGCGCCCGGCTCGATATGCAATTTTCCGGAAACGATGTCGCCGTTGAGTTTGGAGCTTGCTTTTAAAGATAATAAATCGGTAACGGTAATTTTTGCTTTGAGCGTACCCGACACATCCGCATTTTGGCAAATAATTTCGCCTTCAATTATACCTGAAGCGCCCACTACTAATTTGCCTTTTACATTTAACGATCCTTTAATGGTGCCGTCAATGCGTATATCGCCGTTTGATTTTATATCGCCTTCAATAACGGTGCCTGCACCTATCAGGTTGATAGATTGCGGGTCGGGAGTAATTGGTTTTGACATGGTGTTGCCGAACATTTGGTTAGCACTGATTTATATTTCGGGTAAATATAGTTGAATTTTAAGTGAGCTTAATATGCTTTTGCAGAAGAAATTAACAGGAAGCCGTTAATAGCTTGGTGTTCGGCAAACTGAAAATCCAAAATCAGAAAATTTTAATGATTAATCGGCAATGATTAACTTACTGCTTGAGATAGTCTGATTGTTTTGTTCAATACAAAA
The DNA here is from genome assembly GCA_020849195.1 of Bacteroidia bacterium. GTDB lineage: Bacteria > Bacteroidota > Bacteroidia > JABDFU01 > JABDFU01 > JABDFU01. Next base: position 169 of record JADLGT010000129.1, on the reverse strand, counting down.
AAAATAAATTCCCGCCGGTAAATTATTACGCTGCAAAGTAACGGTTTGTCCGCTTATTTTTGCTTGATTTACTTTTTCACCTAACGAGTTGTATAATGTAAGTATCGCATTTTTTAAAACAGTGTTCATTCGAATAGTTGTTTCAGAATAAAAAGGGTTTGGAAAAATA
>JADLGT010000128.1 GCA_020849195.1 Bacteroidia bacterium | reverse complement strand
CAATGCTGCCACTACTTTTTTATTGATCAATCCCGCGTAGGTCATTGTAACCAGGTCAATGGTGGCTTCGTCAGTTATTCTGCGGCCTTCTACCATTTTGGTTTCAATGCCAAGTTTCTTTCCGAGTTCAGTCGCGATCTTTCCGCCTCCGTGCACAAGAATTTTATTCCCTTTTATTGCAGAAAAGTCGCTCAGAAAACGATCGAGTGCCTTGGGGGCATCTATCACGTTGCCGCCGATTTTGATGATGTATAGTTTTTGTTTCATGTATTTATTATGTTATACATTCCGTAGAATAGTAGTTATTCGTCAGTAACATCCTCCGGAAACCACTCTTTCGATGTTCTATAAACTGTTCCTTTAAAAAGTGCTACTGTTTTATTTTCCTGATTAGTAACAGTAATGTTATACACTCCTATTTTATTTGACAAATTTACTTCCTTGGCTTCGGCAGTAATCACATCTCCTTCTTTCAAAGAAACAAGATGCGAAATAGATGTTTCAACGGAAACGCTTTTACGCCCGTGCGAATTAGAGGCGAAAGCCAATGCGCTGTCGGCTAACGAATAGGTAATTCCGCCATGTGCAATACCAAACCCATTTAGCATTTCATTACGGATTTTCATACGCAGCACACACCTTCCGTCGTTTACTTCAACACGTTCAATGCCTAACCATTTGCTAAATTCATCGTGGTCGAACATTTGATTGACTACTTTTTCAGCTAATCCTTTCCTTTTCATTTTAACCCTTCAATAAAATGTTTGCTTACTATTTGCCATTCGCTTCAACAGTATAGAACATCGATACCTATCTTCTCCATAGTCATCGAACAATGTTTGCAAAGCATTAACTATTTTTTGAATCCCAATTTCATCTGCCCATCGCAGCAAGCCTTTAGGATAATTTACACCTTTAGTCATTGCCAAATCAATGTCTTCTCTTGAAGCTATTTTCATATACAAAGCATCGGCAGCTTCGTTTATCAACATAAAAAGCACACGATGAAAAATTTCTTTCGCCAATTGTTCGTCAGTAGTTGGCTTTGGAACGATTGCACCCGAAGAGTAGTCGTAATATCCGCGACCGGTTTTGCGCCCGAAATGCTTTGCTTCGAATAATCGTTTTTGTGTAATGGATGGCTTGTAACGTGAGTCGTAAAATAATTGTGTCCAAACTGTTTCTGTAACAGTATAGTTTATATCGTTGCCGATCATATCCATCAATTCAAATGGTCCCATTTTAAATTTCCCAAACTCTTTCATTGCCCAGTCAATGGTAGCAAAGTCGGCAATACCTTCTTCATAAATACGAATAGCTTCACCATAAAACGGACGAGCAATACGATTCACAATAAAGCCGGGTGTGTCGGATGCGATAACAGTTACCTTTCTCCAATCGTCAATTATTTTTTTGGAATTAGCAATTATATCGGCGGTCGTAGATAAGCCGGGTATAATTTCAACAAGCGGCATTAAATGGGCAGGATTAAAAAAATGAATTCCAATAACACGTTGAGGGATTTTACACACGGAAGCAACTCCGGTAATAGACAGTGATGAAGTGTTGGTAGCTAAAATGCAATCGTTACTTACGATTGATTCAAGCTCGGAAAATATTTTTTGTTTAGCAACTATATTTTCAACAATGGCTTCAATAATTAAGCTGCAAGTTTTAAAATGAGCTAAGAAAGAAACATAATTAACGCGTTTAATGATTTCGGAAGCAACAGCAGAAGTCATTTTCCCTTTTTCTACTGCTTTATTTACTGAAGCCTGTAAGGATGTTTTGCTTTTTTCGAGTGCCGAATCATTGCTGTCGAACACAAACACCTCATATCCGGCCATAGCGGCAACCTGTGCAATTCCGGTTCCCATGGCTCCGGAACCCACAACACCAATTTTTGATTGTCTATTCAAATTCATTTATACTAAAAATTATTCTCCTTTAAAAACCGGTTTTCTTTTTTCAAGAAATGCTTTTACGCCTTCGGTAAAATCATACGTTGCAGCAGCCTCAACTTGCATCTTTCCTTCGGCATCTAATTGTTTATCCAAGGTATTAAACATCGATTCATTCAACAGGCGTTTAGTAAAGCCAATTGCTTTTGTTGGCATTTGTGCAAGGGTTAAGGAGATGTTCATGCTTTCTTCCCGAAGTTTTGCATCGTCAACAACTTTATAAATCATGCCCATCTGGTATGCGTCTTGAGCTGATATTTTATCACCAAGCATCATTAAAGCCGAAGCCCGCTGAAAGCCGACGAGGCGGGGAAGAAAAAAAGTTCCGCCGCTGTCGGGTATCAAAGCTATTTTACTGAAGGCCTGAATGAATACCGACGAAGTGCCTGCAATAACAATATCGCAGCACAGCGCAATGTTTGCCCCGGCACCCGCCGCCACACCGTTAACCGCACACACAACGGGTTTTTCTATCTTCCGGATTCCCAAAATAATTGGGTTATAATGTTCGCGTACAATTTTTTCAATGCCGGGACCACTGCCATCAACGGCTTCGCTTAAATCCTGTCCGGCACAAAATGCTTTTCCTTCGCCGGTAAGCAATAGCGATCGCACCAATTTATTGGAAGCAGCCTGCACTATTGCCTGCTGCAACTCCATTGCCATAGCACGATTGAAGCTGTTTAACTTTTCCGGGCGGTTAAGAGTGATTGCGCATACGCCGTTTGTTATTTCGGTTTTTACTATACTCATTTTTGGATTATTGATTGGGTTAAATTTAACAATATGTTTCTTAAAAATGGAAGGGAATTAGCGTTTGTTAGAAATGATTTCGATTAAATACATTTAAAATAATCGAAAGGTTCTTTGCAGTTGTTACAACGGTATAGTGCTTTGCAGGCCGTTGATCCGAATTGACTAATCATTGAAGTATTTATGGAACTGCATTGCGGGCAGGCCGGTTGTTTATTTTTTCCGAGCAAAATGCCTTTATCCATAGTTGATTTTTCGGGAGGAGCTATTCCGTATTGTCTAAGTTTTTCTTTGGCCTCATCACTTATCCAATCGGTTGTCCAAGGTGGCGAGTAAACCATTTTAATTTGCACTTCATTTATCCCTTCTGCTTTTAATGCAGCACTAATTTGATTTTCTATAAGTTTCATGGCAGGGCAACCCGAATAAGTGGGCGTTATGGTAACAATACAAGTGCCGTTAATTAGTTCAACATTACGAAGTACACCTAATTCAAAAATATTAATTACGGGAATTTCCGGATCCGGAATAGCCGATAAAAGTTTAATGATGCTTTCTTTAGTTGGCAACTCGGCGATGATTTTTAATTGTTTGCTTAAACAGAGTTCTACCATTTAGCACCCGGATAGGTACGAGGCAAGTACTGCATTTCGGCGAGCAAATATCCTAAATGCTCGGTATGCCTTCCATCGCGGCTGCCACCTTGCATAAAAGTTTGATCCGGAATTTTCAATGTAGCTTGTTGCAACACTTCGCTTACTTGAGTTTGCCACTTTTCTTTAACCGGAGCGAGATCAACTGCAATACCTTGCTTTAATAATGTTTCATCTGTCGTATCCATATCGAACAAATCGCCGGTAAACATCCAAAGGTCATCAAACGCCGTTTGAATACGGCTATGGCTTTCGTCGGTTCCGTCGCCCATCCTCAAAACCCATTGAGAGCTATGTCTAAGGTGATAGGTAATTTCCTTTAAAGCTTTTGCCGCGAGCGCTGCTAATGTTTCATCTTTACTGTTTTGCAGAGCTTGATAAAAATGATATTGAAATGTATCGAATAAAAATTGGCGGGCTATGGTTTTAGCATAATCGCCATTCGGTTGTTCAACAAGCAACGCATTACGATATTCGCGTTCATTACGCATATACGCAAGGTCATCTTCACTTCGCCCTTTTCCTTCAACAAGGGCTGCATATTGAAGCAAAGCTGTGCCATGTCCAATAAAATCGAGTGCAATATTTATCAGTGCAATATCTTCTTCTAAGATAGGTCCATGTCCACACCACTCGGATAAACGATGACTAAGAATCAGGTTGCTGTCGGCAAGCCGTAAACAATATTGAAACAAGGCAGTTTGATTTTCCATTGTTTAAGTTTTCGAATTGTATTTTAAAGATACTTAACCCCCTCAGGCACTTTATAAAAAGTAGGATGTCGATAAACTTTATCATTTGCAGGATCGAAAAACGAACCCACATCTTCCGGAGCGGATGCAACAATATTTTTCGATTCAACAGCCCAAATACTTATTCCTTCTTTTCGGCGTGTGTAAACATCGCGGGCATTTTGTAAAGCCATCTCGGCATCGGGCGCATGCAGGCTACCCACATGTTTATGAGGTATTCCGGGGTTAGCCTGAATAAAAATTTCCCATAGTGGCCATTGTGTTTCTTTCATTTATAATTGAATTAATTTTTTTTATGTTTTTCAGCATAGGCTTCGGCGGCTTCACGAACCCACCTTCCATTTTTATCCGCTTCATTACGCGCCTTCACTCGTTCTTTATTACACGGGCCGTTCCCTTTTATCACGTTAAAAAATTCTTCCCAGTTTATTGGGCCATGCTCATAGTGTCCGGTCTCTTTATTAAATTTCATGTGTGGATCGGGAACAGTAAGTCCTATAAATTCGGCCTGAGGAACGGTGCGGTCAATAAATCTCCGACGAATGCTATCGCTGCTTTCCATTTTTACTTTCCAACGCATTAACTCATCACTGTTAGGAGAATTATCGTCGCTTGGGCCTAACATCATTATTGCAGGCCACCACCAACGATTAAAGGCATCTTGTGCCATTTGTTTTTGTTCGGAAGTACCGAATGAAAGTGAGCACATTATTTCATAGCCCTGGCGATTATGAAAACTTTCTTCTTTACAAATACGCACCATTGCGCGCGAGTAGGGGCCGTACGATCCTTTAGCCAAAGCTGTTTGATTCATTATTGCAGCACCATCAACCAGCCATCCTATTGCACCAATGTCGGCCCAGGTCAGTGTAGGGTAATTAAATATACTCGAATATTTTGCTTTACCGGTGTGTAATTGTTTCAACATTTCTGTGCGGTCAACACCAAGGGTTTCGGCAGCACTATACAAGTACATACCATGACCTGCTTCATCTTGAACCTTAGCCAGCAAAATAGCTTTACGACGGAGACTTGGAGCGCGTGTAATCCAGTTTCCCTCGGGCAACATTCCAACAATTTCGGAATGTGCATGTTGAGACATCATACGCACAAGTTGATTTCGATAACGTTCGGGCATCCAATCTTTGGGTTCGATTTTATCGCCTTTATCAATCTTTGCCTGAAAATCAAACTCTGCTTGTTTATTGTCTTTTTCAGTTTGCATCAATTTGTATTTTAATGGTTTTTGTTGTCAATTTGAATACATCATACAATCTCTTGGGCCGGTTTCTATAAGGCGTATGGTAGTTTTTATTTTGTATCAAATGTAAATCTACTAAACATAGCAGTATATGACAAAAATCAGGCAATAAAAAATCCCTCCTGCATTGTCAGCAGGAGGGATTATAGGTGTAGTTATTGCTTTCTTGTTTACTGTACAATCACTTTATCAACAAATGTATTGTCGTCAACAATCAGTTTTACAAAATAAATTCCGGCGTTCATTTCCGATGTATAAAATGGATACTTGTATTGCCCTTCACTCAACACTTGCCCTGAAACAAGTGTTGCAACCTGGCTGCCCAAAATATCAAAAACCTGAACAGATACTTTAGCTTTGCTGACAAGATTAAAATCAACAACTGATTTATCCTGAGTGGGGTTAGGGTATATATTAAACGCTATATTGTCGGCAATGGGGTTAACAATTCCTGTTAATGAACTTCCTGTAATGTTTATATCATCGAGATAAATATTATTGCCTTCGGCATTGGTAAGCTGAAATTTGATTCGCACGTTTTTCGATGATGCATATTGTGGCAACATCACTGAGTCAAGTCTCCATTGAGTTGATGTTGGGACAAATACAGTTGACTTTGGAGAAGGGATACTTGCCAGTTTACTTCCGGCTTTTGTTTGCCTTACCGTCCACGATACACCACAATTAGTAGACACCATTACCCGCAGATTATCGTTGCTGGCGGCTGTTGTTTGGGCATAAGCTACTCTGTAATATAATTTAGCATTTCCCAAATTTGTAAAGTCGATGGATTCACTTTCCAATTCCTCAACAGATGCAGTATCGTTGCTAAAATTATTAACATATACACTTGAGCTTCCGCTATACTTAGCGCTAGTTGTAACCACCCATTTAGCTTTTGGGCTAAGCGAGTTAACCGACCACTTAGTGTTTGGAACAGTAACGCCTTCAAAGCCTTCGGTAAACGGCAACTGTTGTGGAGCCGTAGCTGCATACACATTTATTAATTGTGTTTTTGTAGTAGAAGGAGATGTTGTACCATTACTTACGGTTAATGTGGCATCATAGACTCCTGCTGTTGGATAGGTTACCGTTACGGGTGTCGTAGTTGCCGTGCTCGGAGTTCCTCCGGGGAAAGACCAACTGTACGATGTTGGTGTTCCATTCCATGATGCATCAGTAAATGTTACCGTTCCGTTTTCGCATATATCTGTTCTATTATATGTAAAATCAGCTTTACATAGATTGGGTGCAGCACTAACTCCAGTAGCAGTTAGGTTTGAAGCCGCCCACAATGAACTCCTAAGACCGGTAGAGGAATTAATTGCCGCAATCATACGTGTTGCTTGACCTTTTGTAAACATATGATTAGGACAGTATGAATATTCCATATAGTTCTCGTAATTTTCTACAATGCTTGAATTACATATTTTAGCTGTTGCCGGAGTTGGGCAATGATCCCATCCTTTGGTTTGTGGTGTATCAGATACATTATCGTTGCCGCAGGATACACCGGGATTGTTGGTACTACCCCAAACGTGTTGCAAATTAAGGAAGTGACCAACTTCATGTGTAAGCGCCCTAGAAGTTCCTACGGTACTTTGCCCAATCGAACCTACATAATCATACAAAATCATAATGCCATCATAATTAGCCGATGTACCTCCCGGGTAATACGCATAACCGGCTGCACCGCTTGCTATTTTATTAACCACCCAAATATTGAGGTATTTACCCTGTGGCCATGGATTGAATTTAGTACTGTTGTCGCCGGAATACGTTTTAATGCTGGCAATACGATCAATACCATTCGTACAGTTTCCATTTGGATCTATTTGGGCAAGTTTAAATGTAATTCCTACATTGGCAATTAGGGGCTTAAAAGTGCTATAAATGTTTATTGTATCCGAGTTTTGTAAAGTAAAATCTTTAGTCATAACATTAACTGCATCATAAATTTGAGCGTCGGTAATATTTTCAGGTCCATAATTATGTACAACATGGAAAACTACCGGTACAGTATATGTAGCAGCCGCAACCTTTGAGGTGGCCTGATTGGCTATAAATTGTTTTGTAAACTCTTCGAGTTTTTGCTGCTCTACCAATATTTCCGGGTGGTCAATTATAGATTGATTATACACCTCGCTGGTGCCGCAGGGCGTTCGGGGTGCCGGACGGCTTGCCGATTGTGCGTATGCACCTGCAACAATTACCGAAACAAATGCAAAAGTAGCGATCTTGATTTTCATATTAAACATGATTTAAAGGTTTGGAAAACTTATTAAAACGACTCTATAAAGTCAAACGTAATTTATCTAAGGTAAGAAATTATTTTTTTAAACACAAGGGTATTCTATACGATTTTACAGCAGTTATCGAAAGATTTTGGTTAAAAACGCTTAATTTTTAAAACCACACATTATACATTAATTTGATTCACTTATAATTACCTCATTCCGTTTTCGCATGTTAATATGCGGCATACTTAACTATCTCTTCGTACACATTCATCCATCCGCGCCATACCTTATCATTACTAAGCGTTTCATTGTGCCACAGACTTATAAAAACGCCATTCACTGCCCGTACTTCATCTATGAGAGGTTTTACATGACTCAATGCATTTTGGGGTTCAACTTTCATGTAATATTTTAATGTGGCATCCATTACTGCAAAAGGGTGTATTTTAAGTTGAGTTTCAGCTTCAAGGTCGATGTCGTAAAAATTAAATGGGGTACAAATTCCGGCTCTGAAACCTATTTGGTTGGCGTAACCCATCGTGTAATCGTTGGTTATGTCAAGCTCAATGAGGTTGCGGTATGTATCGGGTAAGCGGAGTTTTAGAAAATGTTGCCGGCTTTTAGCAATTTCGGAATTGAGTATAGACGACAGACGTTTTACCTCTTTCTGAAGTTGATTTTTATTTTTATTCGATTCATACGAAGGATGGATACCCACTTCGGCATGATCGGCAAGGTTTTTAATAAGCGAACGAAATTTATGGTTTTCCGGCGATATGTTTTTGTCATTATCGGCATAGTCGCCAAGTAGGAAGAAATAGATAGGTCGTAATTTGTATCGGACTTGTATATCGAACAATTTCTCGTACGAATCGTACGGGTCGCGGCTAATGCCAAGTAAAACTTTTGTACGCTCGGCAATAAGCGAAAAATCGAGTTGTAAAAAAGATTTCGCATAGCCGCCAAGTGTACGCATCATTCCTTTTTCTTTATAGGCAAATGCATTGTCAATGTCTATTGTTGAAATGTATTTGTATTTACGTTCGGGAAATTTTATGCCGGTGTATTTTTTACTGAGCAATTCTTTGATAAGTGCAGCCCAAATATTTACAACCGGCTTGTGTAAGAAATTATGTTTAAAGGCTAAGCTTTCAAAAGCATTGTAGCGATCGTGACTATCGCGAATATGAGGAAGATATTCTTCATATCGGCTTACCAAATAAAAAGCAGCCGCAAAAGGATCGAAGGGCAGAGAGGAATTTTTGGTTGCAGAAAAAAAAACAATATTCTTATTCCATTCGAATGGTTGTACATTTTGTTCGGTTATTCCGGTTTCGAAAAGAAGTTTATGCGATTGAATAAAGACCTCATCGGCAAACGGTGCCGATCCATAACTTAATTTTTCGGCAGTATATTCTTTAAACCGAACGACATCCGAAGTAATTTCAAAATCAATTCCGAAAATATCTTTAAAAAAAAGATTAAAGATATACCTGCATCGTCCGGTGATTTTGGAAGTGTGAATTAATAACATCGGCTAATTAAAAATTTTAATGTATGTAAGATGCGCTCTTTTTATTGGGAAACAATTTACAATTTGAAAATACTGTGGAATGAAATAGCCATATACCTGCGGCATACAAACCGAAAATGAATATGGCGTATTCCATGTAACAAACAGTTACTTACAAAATTATATACACATGAAAATAATAAAAATCAGCTAATCCTGCTCCAGTTTGCTTTGTTCCGGTTAAGGATTACATATTGATTTGCAATGCGGATATTGGTAAGCTTTTGAATGTCCGGATCGTTATTAAGCAACTGTATCGCTGCAGTGCGAGCTTGTTGTAAAATCTGTGCATCTCTCGACAGGTCTGCAATTTTTAAATCAACTACGCCGCTTTGCTGAGTTCCGGTCAAATCGCCCGGTCCGCGCAAACGTAAATCAACTTCCGCAATTTCAAATCCATCATTCGTACGCACCATCGT
>JADLGT010000127.1 GCA_020849195.1 Bacteroidia bacterium | reverse complement strand
TGGATAGAGCAGCTGCCTTCTAAGCAGCAGGTCATTGGTTCGAATCCAATCGGGATCACGACTTTTGAAAACGCTTACACCGGTAACATTTCCTTCTTTCAAGCCTAATCAAAAAATATTGGTGCGCCGCCTTTTTAATCTACAATTAAGGATAAACAAATCACATTCGCTCCGGAACATCTATGCCCAAAAGTTTCATTGCCGAACGAATAACCTCGCCGGTTTTTTTAGAGAGGGCTAAACGGAAATTACGAAGGTTAGCATCCACTTCCTTCAGAATAGTAATATCGTGGTAAAACTGATTGTATTCTTTCGATAGTTCATAAACATAATTGGCAACAACAGCAGGATTATATTCTTTAGCTGCATGACCTAGTGCAACCGGAAATTCGTAAATTAATTTTATAATGTTTTTTTCTTTGTCTTTCAGGGTAATCGCAGTCCATCGCCTATCGTCTGTTTTTTCGGCTTTGCGTAAAACCGACTGTATTCGAGCGTAGGTGTACTGTATAAAAGGGCCGGTATTGCCATTAAAATCAATACTTTCTTTTGGGTCGAAAAGCATTTTCTTTTTAGGATCTACTTTTAGAATAAAATATTTTAACGCACTTAAGGCAATTAAATAATATAGGCGTTCAGCTTCTGCAGCACTTAACTCATCTGTTTTTCCGAGTTTTAGTGTAGTTTCACGGGCTGTATCAATCATTTCATTTATCAAATCGTCTGCATCAACCACTGTCCCTTCGCGCGATTTCATTTTCCCTTCGGGAAGTTCAACCATGCCATACGAAAGGTGGTAACACTCTTCGGCCCACTTGTAGCCAAGTTTTTTTAGAATGAGGAAAAGAACTTTAAAGTGATAATCTTGCTCGTTGCCTACAGTATAAATTAATTTTGACAGTTCGGGAAATTCTTTAAAACGTTCGACGGCGGTGCCAAGGTCTTGCGTAATGTAAACCGAAGTTCCGTCTGCACGCAATAAAACTTTTTCACCCAAATCATCTCCTGACAAATCTATGCGTACACTTCCGTCTTCTTTTTTCGTAAAAACGTTTTTGTTTAAGCCCTCTTCAACTAATTTTTTTCCATGCAGGTAGGTGTTCGATTCAAAATACATTTTATCGAAATTTACACCCAGCATTTTATACGTTTCATCAAAGCCTTTGTACACCCAGTTGTTCATGGTTTTCCAAAGAGCAACAACTTCTTTGTCGCCTTCTTCCCACCGGCGCAACATTTCCTGGACTTCCAACATCAACGGTGCTTTTTTTTGAGCGTCCTCGTCACTTAGTCCGGCTAACTTTAGTTCTGCTATTTGCAGCTTGAGGTGTTTATCGAATGTTACATAATATTTTCCAACGAGATGATCCCCTTTCATGCTTGCTGTTTCGGGCCTTTCTCCACTACCCCACTTCTTCCATGCTAACATTGATTTGCAAATATGAATACCTCTGTCGTTCACCAAATTTGTTTGAATTACTTTATTGCCATTCGCTTTTAATATTTCGGCTACTGAATAACCAAGCAAAATATTTCGTAAGTGGCCTAAATGCAAAGGTTTATTGGTGTTTGGCGAGGAATACTCTACCATAACCGTTGGCGAGGTGTTGGAAACAGGTACAAAAGCGAAGTTCGGATTTCCTGCAACATCATTAAAATAGTTTATCCAAAAAGCAGGAGATATGGTAATATTCAAAAAGCCTTTTACCACATTAAAATTTTCAATTTCGGGCGTGTTTGAGCGAAGGTGTTCGCCGATTTGTTTTCCGGTTTCTTCGGGCGATTTTTTTGATGCTTTTAAAAAAGGGAAAATCACAAGGGTGAGATCGCCTTCAAACTCCTTATTTGTTTTCTGAAAAGTAATCGCTTTTGCTTCGGGCGTTACATTGTAGAGTAATTGTATGGCTTGAATTACTTTATTACTGAGTAGTTTTTCTAATTGCATCGGCAACGATTAGCCTTAAAAGTCGTTTGTAATTTGGTTGGTTGCCTTATAAAGTATCTCAAAGGCATTCTCGGCCATTAGATTTTCTCTGTCCAATGTTGGGTTTATCTCTACTACTTCAAAGCAGCATATTTTGCGGCTGCGGAGCAAGTAATAAATAAGATTGCCGGCTTCCTTTTCGGTAATACCGCTTGGAACAGGCGTTCCGGTTCCTTTTGAAATACTCGAATCCATGCTATCTACATCAAATGATATGTAAATTAAATCACATTTGTCGAGGTAGTTCAACGATTCGAAAGCTACTCGTTCAACAGCCTTTCGTCGTATTTCGTTGAGGTTAAATACACGTACTTTATTTTTCTTTAATAAGTGTTCTTCTTCGGCTTCCATGTCGCGAAGGGCAATAAATACAATGTCGGAATAGTCAACTTTTGGAGCTATTCCACCTAACTTTTTAAGCTTGTTCCAATATTCTATCGTATCATCATCGGGTTTATTTCTGGCTTTCTCCATATTGTCTTCGGCCGTAATGGCTGCAAGCGACATACCATGTAGGTTTCCGGAAAGGGTGGTGTAAGGCGAATGGAAGTCGGCATGAGCATCAATCCAAATTAAACCAATACGTTTATTAGGATAGGCCATTTTAATACCGGTAACCGTCCCAATAGCCGTACTGTGATCGCCGGCAAGTACTATGGGAAAGCAGTCGGGGTCGTTAAAACTAAGGCTAACTTCTTTAGCCACCTTATCACAAACAGTCAGTACTCCCTTAATCCGCTTAGCGTAATCGTGTATAATGGGTTCGAGTAGTTGTTTGTTTTCGTGAGGTACTTCCACTGATTTATGCTTCCTGAAATAAGAACTGCCGAAATCGAGTGCTGCAATCTTTAATGCATCAATACCCATACTGGCTCCACGAGTTCCGGCTCCAATTTCCGATTTTATCTCTATTAACTTAACTGTTTTCATTGTTTTTCAAAAGTTTTGAAAAGGATATACTTTCGATAATGTAAGTTACTTACTTTGTATTATATTTGACAATCTAACCAACTTACTTTACAAGTCATGAAGAACAAATACAGCGATTTGATTCACCAAACTTTCAATTTTCCACAAGAAGGATTCTCCGTTGTTGATGATCAACTTCTTTTTAATGATATATCAATCATGGATATCATCAAACAATACGGCACCCCTCTTAAAATTACTTACTTGCCCAAAATAAGCAGCCATATTGAAAAGGCAAGACGTTTATTCAATGTGGCTATGGCAAAAGCCGACTACAAAGGTAGTTATACTTACTGTTATTGCACAAAAAGTTCACATTTTTCTTTTGTAATAGAGGAAGTACTCAAGAACAATGTACACCTCGAAACCTCATCGGCGTTCGATAT
>JADLGT010000126.1 GCA_020849195.1 Bacteroidia bacterium | reverse complement strand
TCATTCTTACGCAGGGATTAAACAGGCAAATCCGCCGCATGTGCAACGCTTATGATTATCAGGTAATCAAATTGCAACGTATACGTGTTATGAATATTGAACTAGGAAAATTAAAACCCGGCGAGTGGCGGCATCTTAGCGATGAAGAACTGCAGTCACTTTTTACTTTGCTTAAATAAACAACTTATTTTATTGCAATCACCGAAATTTCCACATTTACACCAAGCGGCAAAGCACTTACCTGAACCGTTTCCCGTGCTGGATAATTTCCGGTAAAAAATGAGCCATACACTTCGTTAACGTCTGAAAATGTTTTCATGTCGGTTAAGAAAATAGTTGTTTTTACCACATGGGTAAAATCCATTCCACCTTCGGCTAACACCGCACTAACATTTTGCATTACTTTTTTTGTTTCGCTTTTAATGTCGCTTAAAATAAGCTCTCCCGTTTTAGCGTCCTTGGCTACTTGTCCGGATACAAACAGCATATTGCCGGAAGCAGGCACTATATTGCCTTGACTGTAAGGGCCTATGGGTAATGGGGCGTTATTTGATGTAATTGCTTTTTTCATAATTATATATTTTTTGTGATTAAATCTGTTGTTTGCATTATTTCACTAACAGCATGATAGAGGATGTCTAAATCTCTTTGTGAGTTAAAAGCGTTGATGGAATAACGCAAGTATACTTTATCACCGTGACGCATTACAGGAATTTCTATTTTGTATTTCTCAAACAATAATCGTTGCAATTTTTCAGGTTCTGTTGAAAGTATAGGAATACTGAACATTTGACCCAGAAACTCTTCCGTGATAGGGCTTAAGGGCTTCGTGCCAACTAATTCGCAAAATCTTAATGCATTTTCACGAACTGTTTTTTTGCAGGATGATGAAACTTCCTTCCAATTGTATTGTTGCATGAATTCAACAGCTTTTGGAATGGTTAAAAAAGCAGAGTAATCGCGGGTACCATTCATCTGATGCCAATCAAGAAATTTCGAGTCTGACGGAAACATAGCTTCGTATCCCCAACTTATAACTAATGGCTCAAATTTTTCCTGAGATTCTTTTTTTACATACATAAACGAAGAACCTTTAGGTGTCATCATCCATTTATGGCAAGCGCCTGTATATATATCAGCATTCAATTCTTTCAAATCAAGACTTACATGAGCAGGAGCGTGAGCACCATCTACGAAAGTCATAATTCCCAATTCAGCCGCACGTTTACAAATTGCTTCAACAGGAAATATTAATGCAGTAGTACTTGTAATATGAGAAATAAAAATCAGTTTTGTTTTATTTGTAAGTCCATGGAAAAATTCCTCAACAAATTTTTCTTTTGTTGTAAGCGGTAATGAAATATGTTGCCTTACGTATTTTGCTTTTTTTTGTTTGCAATAGTAATTCCATGCTTTATCACAGGCGCCGTATTCCAAATTGGTGGTAAGTACTTCATCACCTTCCTGCAAATCTATGCTACGTGCAATGGTATTAACAGCATAAGATGGATTGGATACATAAACAATATCGTTGGCATCTGCATTCAGGAACTTTCCCAGTGCCTCACGCGATTGCTTCAGGTATTGCAACCCGTTTACTGTAATAAATTGTATTGGTTCTTGCTCCAATTCATATTGCCACTTTTGATAATCTTCAAAAATAGGTTTCGGGCATGCACCAAATGAACCGAAGTTTAAGAAGGTGATGTCTTTTCTGATCAAAAACAGTTCCCTAATATCAAAACTCATAATTTATGCTTTACTTAATTCCTTAATCGCCTTAACTAACTGATCCAACTCTTGCGTGGTAGTATACACATTAGGCGTTATTCTGCATCCCTGCACTCCTTTCCCATCAATAGCAACGGTATAAATTTTATACTCCTTTAATAATCGTTCAGCCATCACGGATGGTTTCATGTTTTTGATTCCCACATTTGCTATGGCGCAAGAGCGTTTAGTATCTTCGGGTGTATTCAGGATTACATTGGGCAAATTCCTAACTTGTTTCGTCCAGTAATTTTGTAAATAACGTAATCGTTCTTCTTTTCGCTGAGCCCCAATCTTATTATAGAAATCAATAGCGTTTGCGATAGCTAAATCTGTGTGTACGGGAATTGTGCCTGTGTGATTTAAGCGGGAAATGTCATTTTCATTTCGTTCACTTTCTGCAAGCAACGGCCACACTTTTGGGATGTGTTCCTTTTTTACATATAAAAAGCCAGCTCCTAAAGGAACGCTTAACCATTTATGCAAGCTGCATCCGTAAAAATCACAATTAAGCTCAGATAATTTAAATTGTATGTGAGCGAATGCATGTGCGCCGTCTACCATCACAGGAACTCCTTTGCTATGTGCCATGTCGCATATTTTTTTTATCGGTAAAATTTGTCCTGTAATATTTATCATATGACACACCATTAATAATTTTGTTTTTGGTGTGATGGCCTTTGCATATAACTCGACAATTTCCTCATCCGATTTCGGATGATTTGGTACAGAAATTATTTTATTTTTTATGCCGTATCTTTTTGAAATCTGAGTAAACATATCCAGCATAGCGCCGTAATCCTGCTCAGCCATTACCGCCTCATCCCCCATTTGCCAATTCAATCCGCCAATTATCATGTCGAGTGATTCGGTAGTATTACGGGTAATAATTAATTCTTCTGGTGAACAACCGGCAAGATCAGCTAATTTTGTTGCAATAGCTTTTTTATTTTCGTATTGCACCGTGCGCATGTAATATGAACCTTGCAAATTAATTTCTTTTACATGCTTGATGTACGAATTTAACACCTCGGTTGGCTGAATGCAATAATACCCGTTTTCCAGATTTATATAATCTTCCTTTAGTAAATATCCTTTTCTTATTTGCATCCAGAAATCCTCATCGGAAGCAAGTTCAACAGAAGAAACATTTTCAGTTTTCTTGAGTATTTTTTCGAGTAAGGGAAAAGAGAACATACTCCCTACTCCCAATACTGAGGTTGTTTTAATAAATTCTCTTTTATCCATGCCTTCTGAATTGTTTTGTATTCGCTTAATAATTTAGTTTTCTCCCGCTATTCTTACAATTTTAATAAATCTTTT
>JADLGT010000125.1 GCA_020849195.1 Bacteroidia bacterium | reverse complement strand
CGCTGTATTGCTTCAATTTCTTCGATCTTTCCCATGCCAAATTGGGCAGACATTTGCGCAACAGAAGCACCTAATGCGAGTGTGAGAGTCAGTAGTTTTAATTGTTTCATAGTTGTTTTTTACTTTGTGAGATGATTTTATGGTTGTTTTAAAGCTGTTTTGGTGGCTTACAGGTTTATTCTATCTGAATTGTTTTAATGATTTACCCTGTTGTATAATCTTATTCAACAATTAATTTTCCGGCAGCTATAATTTCATTTCCTTCTGTTAGTTTATATAAATATATACCGCTAGTCATGTTTTCCCTCTCAATTTTTATTTGATTTTCGTCTATGTTTTCAAGGCTTCTAATTTCATTACCTATTAAATCAAATAGTTTTAATCTTGCATTTTTAATTTTCATGTCCGAGTTGATCTGAATTACAGCAGCAGTTGTGAAAGGATTTGGGGAAACGTTTATTGAATAGTTGGTTAATAAATCATTTATACCAACAGCAATAGAGCTTTCATTTACAAGATAGCAATATTTATATGAGCCATTTCCTGTTGATGCATTACCACCCACGTAAAGAATTTTACCTGTTTGTAGCTTTGCAACAGTGTATCCGTCTGCTGTATAGGTTACATTTACAGTACCTGCACTATACCATTTGTTTGCAACTGGATTAAATACTTGGAGTGACTGCCTATCGATGGAAAAGAGGTCGCCTGTCCCGTAAATTAAAACTTTCCCGTTGCTCAGGTTTATCATTGGATCGCGGGCAACCGATTGAAGTAAATTGCCCGCAGCAGAAAAAGTATTGTTGACCGGATTGAACACTTCTGAAGTAGTGCCGCCTGCTATCAGAACGTTTCCGTTCGACATAAGGATGATAGAGCAAAAAAGATGGTCGGATAACATAGAGTTGGTTACTGTCGACCATGTGCCTGTTGTAACACTATATATTTCCGTCTTGTCCGCCATATATCCTGTAGTTGCAAATACATCTCCATTTGGAAGTTTAACAACGGATCCATTCCGCAGGGCAGTGTTTAAACTACCGGTAGCAGTCCATTTGTTAGTGGCGGGATCATATAACGAGCAATTTGTAACGCTATTTCCTCCAACAGCTAAAACCTTTCCGTTGTTTAACACTATAGCCTTTATATTACTTCGGGCATCAGGTAAGCTGTCGGTATAACTCCATGTGCCTGCTGTTACATCATAAATTTCGCAGGAAGCGGTTTGGTTTTTATAAACATCAAAATCGCCGCCTATGGCCAATACATTTCCGTTCGGCAGAAGAGCAGAGGCTACATAATCTCTTTTTTTCTTCATGCTGCCGGTGGCGGCCCAAGTCCCTAAAGCCGGATTGTATAGTTCGGCAGTATTGTATACAACCTTACTCAGATAGTTGCCGTTATTGCCACCCAGAGTGAGTACTTTACCATTACCAAGAAGTTGTGATGAGTGCCCCATTCTCTGAACCGACATGTCACCAGTTGGTGTAATTAATTGTGCCATGGCGGTTGAAAGGGTTAAGCCAACTAAGAAAATAGTAGTTGTTTTTTTCACGTCAATGTAATTTAGGGTTGAGACTATTAGGATACCAAAGCTACATAATTATTCACTATCATCCGACTAAAATTTTTTTGTAAAATTAATCTTTGATTCTGTACAAAAAACGCAATAAAACGTTTCTTTACAAAAGCGCTCAATGGTTATTCTGTTGATGTCCTGCCCAATAGTCTGTTCCTAATCTTTTTTGTATTTCAACAAATAAACCGTGTGCAAATTATCAATAAATCAAAGATACATTCTGAAAGCAAATCACAACGTGGAGACTTACACAAACTACTATTACTTAGTTGTTATCAATAAATCAAAGATATTCCTGATAGCTATCGGGACTGAAAGCAAATCACAATGTCTTAGCCCCCATCAAAAAATATTTTCAAAAAACTCAAAATCAGCTCCTCCTCCGAGCTAATTATCTACGCAGTCAAAAAAAACATTAGCTCCCCACTTTCTAACGAAGATTAGCAATAGAATACCGCTTTTGCGGTATTCGAAATACTTAATTAATGGGATTGCCTATTCCATTAGAAGCACGCACTTTTGTTTATTATTTAGAATCATTCTAAAATCAATTTAATTAAAAAATCAGCTATGAAAAAAATTCTACTTATCTGCGCAGGAGCATTTTTCCTCAATAACAGCAATGCTCAAACTGTAATTGACACCGTTTCTTTAGGTTTAAGTTATGCTAACCAAAAATGGTATAGTCTGCAAAACGATGAGCAAGGTGCATCTTCAAAAAATAATTGGGATTTAGCTTTTGGAACATGCTCGCAATGTTCCACTATTATGATTAACTCCATAACCGGGACAATGTTATGGGGTTATCCAAAAGCAGATACATCGGGATGGAGTACGCTTGATACTTCAGGACTATCAACATGGACACCCCGTTACAATTCAGACACATCATGGGCTTTTGGCGCATTTAGTTTACCCCGAAACATGGGTAATTCAAATGATTTAGGTTGGGGTATGTACAGTAGTGTTACGCATCTTGTTATTGGCGACTCTTTATTTATAATTAAACTCGCAAATAATTCCTATAGAAAATTATGGATTCAATATTTAGTTGGAGGTTCTTATTCATTCCGTTATGCTCAACTCAACGGTGCTAACGATACAATTGTTTCCATTTCAAAAGCCACATACACAGGTAAAAATTTCGGTTACTACTCATTGCAGAATAATGTTGCTTTAGACCGTGAGCCGCTATCTGCAAACTGGGACTTATTGTTTGCTCAATACACTGCATTTATACCTCAGTCTTATACGGTTTCAGGAGTACTCTCTAATAAGGGTGTAACTATTGCAAAAACATATCCTGTTGATACAGGAATTGTTTCATGGGCAAGCCACACATTTACCACCCCGATTAATGGAATTGGCTATGGCTGGAAATCGTTTGATGGAGCCACATGGAAAATAGAAGACTCTTTAGTGTATTTTGCTAAAACAAACTCCGGAAATATTTGGAAATTAATTTTTACCGGATTTGGAGGAAGCGCTAATGGAAATTATATTTTTTCGAAAAAATTATTAAGCCTTACAGGAGTAAATGACATGAACGGAAAACACCTTGGTTCACTGTCTCTGTATCCTAATCCATCATCCGGCGATAACATAAACATTGTATATAACATTGAAAAAAATATTTCATCTGCTACTCTGAACATTTATGACTTGTCGGGCAGAACTATTTTTACAGAAAATATATGCAAAAGTCAAGGGCTGTATAAACAACAACTTTCACTTCAAACTCTTATGGCAGGAATGTACATAGTTAGGCTTGAATTAGACGGTAGCTATGTTCAACAAAAACTAATTATTAAATAAAAAACAATGGCTATTAAAAAGAAACAACAGACTAATACTTTAAACGCTCTTCGCGAAAAACGTTTAAAGTATTTTATTCAGATGCTTGATATAAAGCAGGACACAAGCATGACAAGAATTTACACAGCAATAAATCAATCAACATTTTTAAATCCATCTCAAAAAAGGTAGTAACTATATGTGTAATTTAAAACCACTACACCGCACCGAACAAGGCTACATTGCAAATTGTGAGCAATGCAATCAGATTCAAATGGTATTTGGAACAAACGTGGTAGTTATGGATAGAAATGAGTTTCAAAATTTTAGAAGTTCCATTTCAAGACTTACTGCACTAAATCAAAATAATTTATTTGCGGAAAGTAAAAGCATTGTTTTGCCAACTCCTTGCCCGCAAGTTTATTTTCTGTTTACCCAAAACCAGGTAGAAGAATTACTCGATTTGCTTAATCAGGCATCGCTTATGCTTGAAGCAAACGAAATTTTATGTGCCATTAAAAATAATGAGTGTTAAACAATTGAAAGCACTAACAAATACTATTTTAATTACGCTGCTGCTTTTAGCGAACGTCGTGTATTCGCAAACGATTAGCATTTTAAGTAAGTCAAACAAGTCGCCGGTTTTGTTTGCTCATGTGCTTATAAAACCAATTTCTCCGGGAGCAAAAGAATACGTTTTGTTAACCGACACAAACGGAACAGTGCTTGTGCCTTCCGAACTTTCGGGAGCTCGTGTGAACATCATTGTTTCGTGTATTGGGTTTGAAAAACATACAGATGCCATTGTATTGGATAAGAATAAAATAGTTTTCCTTCAACAACAAAATCAGGTTTTAAATGAGGTTGTAATTACCGGTCAGTATGCCCCCAACAGTCCTGAAAAAGCAGTACATAAAATAAAAATTATTGACCGGAAAAAAATTGATGCTATGGGGGCTCAAAACCTGCGAGATGCCCTAACCAACGAAATGAATATTCGTATTTCACAAGATAATGTTTTGGGCAGCAGCATG
>JADLGT010000124.1 GCA_020849195.1 Bacteroidia bacterium | reverse complement strand
ATTTCCGGAATTAATAAATCATTAAGTTGTTGAACGCAATACCTCTCCGCACTAATTTTTGGCTTTGCTGCCTTATCGCTTTTTTTCTGCCCTTTAATTTTATTATCCCCGTGTTTATTGTTTTACTGTTAATTAATAGTGCATTTGAAGGCGATTTTAGGAATAAATTTTTGCTTGCACCCAAACTGCCGTTGATTTTATTTTGCGGACTTTATCTGTTTTACATTATCGGAATGTTTTTTACTCAGAATCTTCCTTCGGGTTGGTTCGACTTACAGGTTAAATTATCTCTACTTGCTTTTCCGCTCATACTGCTTACATCCGACCTGAGTAAAAAACAAATTTCTGTAATTTTTTTGAGCTTTGTAGCGGGTAACCTTTTGTCGGCTTGCGTTTGCCTGCTAACAGCGCTTTACGATTATATAGTAAATGCTAATCCGCATTTTTTTTATGGCGGCTTCTCGCTCTTCTTGCATCCGGCTTACTACTCCATGTATCTCGATTTTTGCATAGCTCTGCTTCTGATTACATTTTACAAAACAACTATCGACCTTCCTCTTTCAACTTTAACCCGACTAACATTTATTTTTTTCTTTTCGGCTATTGTGATTTTACTTTCATCCAAAGCAGGTCTGTTGATACTTGTTTTAATATACATTGTTGCGGTTATAGCTTATGTGTTGCTTACACGTCGCTATGCAAGAGGCTTTGCACTTTTGCTTATTACGACTGTCGGCATTTATGCTATCGTAACATTTATTCCTGAAATTAGCGGACGATTTAAAAGTGCATTTCACCTGTTCGAGAGTGAAACGCTCGACAAAACTTCTCCCGAAAGTAATTCAATACGTGTTTTCGTTTGGAAAGAAGATTTGAAGCTGATACAACAAAACCTTTTAATAGGTGTGGGCACGGGCGATGTAAAAGACGAACTTTTGGTAAACTATAAAGCAGAAGGAATTACGGGTGCTTACTCGCCCGACCCAATTACCGGAAAGCCCACAAGAATACTTAACGCCCATAGTCAGTTTTTTCAAACCTTTATTGCACTTGGTTTACCCGGTTTTCTGCTCTTCGTGGCAGGGTTTATATTGCCATTGGTTATTTTGGTTCAACGTAAAAATATTTTGTATATGAGTTTTATTGCAATTATTGTTTTGAATTTTTTAGTAGAATCGATGCTTGAAACACAAGCAGGGGTTATATTTTATGCTTTTTTTAACTCGCTGTTGTATTTATTTATGAGTAAAACATAAATTAATAAATTTGCACCCTAATAGTAATTAATCTAACATGATACCTTTTGCACGTCCGCGCATCGACCAAAAGATAATTGATGAAGTTGTTGCAACACTTCAATCGGGATGGATTACAACGGGACCGCGCACCAAACTTTTTGAAGAACGGCTTGCAGCTTATTCCGGAGTTCCAAAGGTATTATGCCTAAATTCGGCTACAGCCGGCTTGGAGCTGATGCTGCGTTGGTTTGGTGTGAAAGAAGGCGATGAGGTTATTGTTCCGGCTTATACTTATACGGCTACGGCAAATGTGATTATTCACTGCGGCGCAAAACCGGTTTTTGTTGATGTGAACGCCGATGATTTTAATATAAACATCGCAGCTATTCAAAGGGCTATCACCCCTAAAACAAAAGCAATAATGCCGGTTGACTTTGGCGGTTATCCTTGCGATTACGATTCGATAAACGCTTTAGTGAAACAAGCCGATGTTGTAAAAAAATTTACGCCTGTTACTTCCGAACAAAAACTGCTTGGACGCATCCTTATATTATCCGATTCGGCGCACTCCATCGGGGCAAAGTATAAAGGCAGAAGAACCGGGTCGCTTACTGACGTTAGTGTGTTTTCGTTTCATGCCGTAAAAAATTTGGTAACTGCCGAAGGCGGAGCTGTGGCACTTAATCTGCCCGAACCGTTCGACAATATTTCTATTTATCAATACTTGTGTATTAAATCGCTGCACGGACAAAATAAAGATGCATTGGCAAAAGTACAAAAGGGCGGATGGCGCTATGATATTATTGAAGCCGGATACAAATGGAATATGCCCGATATAGCTGCAGCTATTGGCCTTATTGAATTAGAGCGCTACGATAGTGAGCAGCTACCGCGCCGAAAACAAATTGTTGATTTGTATAATAAATTACTATCGAAATACACTTGGGCTCAACTTCCTTTATGTAACAATGAAAAAAATAACACAGAGTCGTGTTACCATTTATACCCCCTACGTATAAAAGGGGTGAACGAGACGCAGCGCGATAAAATTATGAACGAAATTTTTGCAAACGATGTTACCGTTAACGTACATTTTATGCCCGTTCCAATGATGACGTATTATAAACAACTTGGATATGATATTAGTAAGTATCCAACAGCTTACCTGAATTACTCTTGCGAAATATCATTGCCATTGTATTTTGATATGACCGATGAAGATGTTAAAGTCGTTGTTAGTGCCGTTGTTCAAGCGGTAAATACAGTTTTAAAGCAGCAATGATCAAACGACTGTTTGATATCATTTTTTCTCTTATTGCCATCATTTTGTTTTTTCCTATTTGTGTTATAGTTGCCTTGTGGATTGTACTCGACACAAAAGGGGGAGTTTTTTATATACAGAAAAGAGTAGGGCGTGATAATAAGGATTTTGGAATGTTAAAGTTTCGTACCATGTATGCGAATGCCGATAAACAGGGTTTGCTTACCATAGGGACAAAAGATAAGCGTATTACTCCGGCAGGATATTTTTTACGTAAATATAAAATAGACGAACTGCCTCAACTGTTAAATGTGTTGATTGGTCAAATGAGTGTTGTTGGGCCGCGGCCCGAAGTACGAAAATATGTTGAAATGTACACGCAACAACAGCTAACTGTTTTATCAATAAAGCCGGGCATTACCGACTATGCATCTATTGTATATGTAAATGAAAATGAATTGCTATCTTCTCAACAGAATCCTGACGAATTTTATGTGAAAGAAGTGATGCCTGCCAAGTTGAATATGAATTTGTACTATATTAAAAACAGAAATATTTTTATCGATTTGAAAATTATTTTTCGAACTGTGTTTAAGATTATCGGATGAAATCCGAGCTTGAGGTTTCATGGTTGAAGGTAACCCCGAAGGGGTTGAATCTTATGAAGTATAACGGTTCGGGGCTTGCCAATGTTGGGGAATTAAAAGCACAACACTGTCAACTTGCACCAAAGGCAATTTATTATACATGCTTTCAATCTGCACAGGACCCGCAATATTCGGCAAGACCTTGTTGGGAGTATGTGCTTCTGTCTTTGTAGCTATTTATTGAATGTCTTGTTAGCCCAAGTGAAAAAGTCCGCCAAGTTGAATACAAGAATTTGCTTGTCTTTGTTAGCTTTGATGGTATATTTATTTTGTTTTACTGCGTCTTTTAACCATTTGATTGCACCTGTTTTCCAACCACCACCGTCAATTAAAATCATAATAGATTTTTCGGGCATGGCTTCAATAGTGTTCAAATATAGATACGGAAGTTTTTCGTCAACCGAACCTGCTGATTGTTGCCATTTGCACTCAATACGAATACGTAGATTATATTTTTTTGAAATAAGTAAAAACTCTGTGTTGCCTTTGTGTTCATAGACTGTTACAAAAGGAACATTTTCTAAAAGCAACTCTTCCCCATAGTTTTCTTT
>JADLGT010000123.1 GCA_020849195.1 Bacteroidia bacterium | reverse complement strand
TCGTATCACTCTGTACTTCACGATAATGATGGTCGCCATCCACAAAAATTAAATCCATGCTATTTTTATATTTACTAAAATCAAATGTAAGAGAATCATGTTGCAGATGTATAACATTTTTCAAATGTTTTGAAAAATAACGATGCATCTCAATGTAGTTTTTAAAAAGTCCCTTTTCTATCATGGTACTGTCGGGTAAATTAAGGGTTATGCATTGGGCTGCTACATCAGCAAGGTTGGCCGCACTTTCTCCTCTCCATGTTCCAATTTCAAAATATTGGCAATTTGCGAGTTGTTTGGCGAGCGAACGAAGAAGCGCAATGTCGGTTGGCAACGAATTGCCCCCTAAAAAAGTGTAAGGTTCAATAACGTCATTTTTACCACTTATGAATTCTGAAATATTTATTACCGGCAACCCATTAATATAATTTGGATACTTATTCTTAATTTTAATTAAATATTCCTTTTCATAATCAACCACCAAACGTAATCTACCAGGCTCAGTAATTGCTGTTTTTATAACATTCCAAAGCGTTTGTAGTTTTTTCACTTCAGTGAAATTATTTACATGTAAATATATAACTTTATTACGTATAAATTAACCGGTCTCAAAGCGCCAATCGAAAGTCAAATGAACTATTTATCAGAGAAGGTGAATAAATTAATCAAGGGATTTGGCCTAGATACGATTAACTATGGAGATATTCTTTATTCTTTGTCTGCAATTTTTTTTGCTTTTCTTGTCGAGTTAATTTTTGTTGGATGGCAAAATTCATCTTTAAGAAGGTTGACGAAATTTGACAAATCAGTTCAAACAGATGTTGTCTCTTGTCTTCTAAGTATTTTTAATTTGTATAATATATTGGCGTTTATTTTTTAATTTTGGGTGTGTTACTATCTAGTTGGGTTAATTCAAAAGAGCTTGGATTTAAAACTTATACTACATGTCAAGGGGTACTATTTGCAATGTCTGATTATTTTTATTATCAGCGACTTTAAAGAATATATACGTCACGCAATTTTTCACAAGGTTGGGCCACTTTGGAAACTACATGAATTTCATCATTCTGCTACGGATTTGAATATGATAACAAATTATAGAGGACATTTTTTAGAAACAGCACTTGCTAAATTTTTTGATGTTATCCCATACATTATATTAGGCGCCCCGATTCATTCTTATATTTTAATTACTAGTTTTGTTGAAATACATCATTTGTTTGTGCATTCTTCTGTTAAATCAGACTGGGGATTTATTGGTAAGTATTTTTTGGTTTCTCCCGCCGCCCATAGAATACACCATTCGACGAAGAATCAACATTATAATAAAAATCTAGGTGCAACTTTAATTATTTGGGATAAATTGTTTAATACTTTTAATCCTAGTGAAATAGTAAGCGAAGTTGGAATTCCAAATAACCCATATAATAAAAGGGGGTATATTAATGATATTTTTATTTGTATAAAGCGATTTGCCAAATGTTCAATACATGATATAGGCGAGTTTTTAAAAAAATACAAATCTTAAATAATTCATAATGCGTGTTGCCCTGAGTTATTCCCACCCTCCTTTTGATATTTGCTAATGCAATTCGCCCCAAAATGAAACTTGTAGTATTAACATCGCGCTTTCCGTATCCGCTCGAAAAAGGCGACAAGCTTCGCATATATAATCAAATTAAACAGTTAAGCAAAACGCACGACATAATCCTTATTGCAACAAATTTTTCAAAAGTAAATAATGAACACCTTGACGAATTAAAAAAATATTGTAAAACAATTCATGTGTTTAAAATTGGACTTGTTCATCAGTTGATAAATCTCGGCAGGGCATTCATCAGCAAGCTGCCCTTTCAGGTAGAACTTTTTTACAGGTCATCGGTAAAAAATAAAATTCACCAACTAATTGCCGACACGAAACCTGATGCTATTTACTGTCACCTCATCCGTATGGCGGAATATGTAAAAGAAATTAAAGAAATTCCGAAAACACTCGACTACATGGATATTTTTTCGGTTGGAATGAAGCGTAGGGCTGAACGTTCGAGGTTTATCGTAAAACAGGCTGCACTAATTGAATACAAACGTTTAGAAAAATACGAGCACGATATTTTCGAATGTTTCAATCACAAAGTAATTATTTCTGAACAGGACAAAGAGCTAATTCCGCATCCGGACAAAAACAAAATTCATGTAATTGAAAATGGGGTTGACAGCAACATCTTTTATCCTATTGATAAACCTAAAAAATATGATTTGCTTTTTACCGGCAACATGAGTTATCCACCAAATATTGAATCGGCAATTTATGTGGTTGCCGAAATTTTACCTCAGGTACACCGCATAAATCCAAAAGTAAATCTACTTATTGCAGGCATAAATCCTACTGCTGCAGTGCGAATGCTAAAATCAGACAAAGTGCATGTTATAGACAATCTGAAAAATATTCGTGATGCAGTGGCAATGAGCCGCATTAATTTAGCGCCTATGCTTACCAGTATTGGTTTGCAAAATAAAATATTACAAGCCATGGCAATGAAAGTTCCGAATATATGTTCGTCATTGGCAAACAATGCGGTAAAAGCTGTTAATGGCGAAACAATACTTGAAGCAAATACACCTGAGGACTACGCAAAAAAAATAATGGAATTGCTCAATAACCCTCAACGTGCAGAAGAAATTGCAGAGAAAGCGTATCTCTTTGTTTTAGAACGATTCAATTGGGAAGTACAAAATGAAAAATTAGAAAAGATTATTTTTTCGCTCGCCTAAACTCAGCACAAATAATTGCAGTTGCAACAGCAGCATTAAGCGATTCGGCTTCTCCGCCACGCTGCTTCAAATGAGAAAAATTGGGAATAGTTATTTTATCGGTTAGTAGGACTTCAATATGTGGCGAAATGCCTCTGCTTTCATTACCAATTACAATTAATCCGTTTTCGGAAAGTTGAGTTGAATAGATTGATGTGCCACCCAACACTGCGCCATATATCGGAAATCCGGAATTTGTGTTTAATAATTTTTGAATCGCATCTTCAGGCTTTGTGTAAAATAGCTTAACTCTGGCTATCGATCCCATCGTAGCTTGCACTACTTTTGGGTTATAGCAATCAACGGTATCCGGCGAACAAAATAGTGTTTCAATTCCAAACCAATCGGCAATGCGGATGATTGTTCCCAAATTTCCGGGATCCTGAATACCGTCGAGCAAAAGCACTAATTTATTTTTAAAACTATTGAAATCGGGGTTAAAATCAGGAATCTCAACTATTGCTAAAGTAGCATTGGGGCTTACAAGTGACGACATTTTTTTCAGCTCAGCGTCGGATACTTCAATTACATTAATT
>JADLGT010000122.1 GCA_020849195.1 Bacteroidia bacterium | reverse complement strand
GGCCTTCCAAAGGCAGGCAGGCATAACAGATAAAGCATTAATTTAGCTTGTGAGTATTGAAAAAGTACTTTAAAAAAACATAACATCACTAAGATGAGTGCTAAGATTCGCTATTTATTTCAAAGCCACGCGAAAGGGTTCTTTGTTAATCCTACGAGACCAACAACCAACAAGAGAATGTTTTAATGGTTCAGGCTTTCCAGTACCCGTGAATGGGTGTTCTGTTAGTTCTTCAAAAAGAGCAAGCAATTTATTAAGCACAGCTTTGTTGCCTGATTTTTTATGTGCTGCAATATCCTCTTTGGCTTTAGCGGTAAAATCTAAATGGTACACCATATTACAAGCCTAAAAAATCTTTTAAATTTTCTTTTGCTACCCTTGTAACCTTGCCGTTTTTAGCTTGCTCTTTGCTCTCCAATATTTTATTTACAAAGTCAGGATTATAGTTTTCTTCGGAAGAAACTTCAAACTTAATTTTAAGAGCCTGCATAAAAGCTTTTAAAGCGTTGATTTGCTCAATAGTTTTTGGATGAGCAATAAATACATCTTGTGTTTTCATAATGCAGCAACATTTTAATTAAAGAAATCTTTGAATTTACTTTTGGTAAGCATCCCATCAATAATGCGATACACAGCGTTTTTATCTTCTTCCTCTAATTGATCAATCAACTGCAATTTTTCATTTACAGTTTTATCCTTTATTTTAACGTCTTTAGGCATCTTTCCTTCAAAATGGAAATCTCCATCTACAGTCATCCCAAACAGCTTTGCAATCTTATCTAAAATCTCGATAGAGGGTTCACGTTCGCCCTTCTCAGTTTTGTTATAGTTAGCAGGGGGTAAGCCAACGGTAGCAGCTACATCTTTATTGTAATAGCCTCTTTTGCTCTCTTATCTTTTTTATGTTTTTACCTACGTTCTTTTCTTTAATGATTTAAATAGTAATTAGGGCAAAGATAGTCAATAAGTAAATTTTTGACAACTATATAAACTCAATACTTCGGTAAGTATTCGAGGCAATTCACAAAGGTATGTAGAAAAGTTTTGGTATGATTAAGTAGAACAAAAAAGAAAAAGCCTCAAGATTGTATGTGAACTTTACCCCCCGCTGCCGTGCGCATCCTTTCGCGCGGCCTTCCAAAGGCAGGCATAACAAAAAAATACTCACCCATTGGCGCGGATATGGTAGCGCAAGCTTTGTGTGGGAGGTATCCGTGCCGGTAAAACATAACCTTTAGTTAATGAAATTTTTAAAATACGCACGGATACCTTACGCGCTTGCCAACGCGACCATATCTGCGCGAACTTGGGTAAATCAGGAGATATTGATAGTCAGCTAACTTCATTTGTTCAAACAACTGAAACATTTCATGCCCAAGGTGGCGGGGGCGGCGACAGAAACCTAAGTGATCCTAAACAAAATCCATGATTAACAAAAAAGTCCGACTTAGTCGGTCTTTTCTGTTACTTAGGAATAGCTTTAAGCAGTTCGTCCAATTCTTTATCTGTCAAGTTTTCTTTTTCAGATTTATCGTAAATGGAGAGCAGATAAACAGTAGTTTCAGAAATAACAATGTTAGCAATAACTCTTGCACCACCTCTTTTACCCTTACCTTTAGAAGCAATGGCAATACGGATTTTAAAGCAACTTTTACCAATGGCAGTTCCTTGTTCAGGATTTTCTTTTAGTTCCTGCACCAGTTGTAAAAGTTCTGTTTTCAGCGATACATATTTTTTGATTAGCCTTTTGGCTTGCTTTTCAAAAACATCAATCGTTTTTACTTTATAACTCATTTAAAAAATCTTCTGCGTTACGAGCTTTCTTTTTACCGGCTCTTATCAATTTCATTTCTTCAACAGCTTCTCTTATTTCTTCCATCAGCAGAGCCTTTGCATCGGTAAGTGGTTTAGCCTTTACATACGAAATACTTTTCAGTACATCCATCAGCGAAGATGCTTTATTGTCGGGTATATCCAATAATACTTTCATGGTATAAATTATTTGTTGGTAAATGTTCTTTTAGTTTTGTTGTAAGTGAGAGCCATATCAATAAGCTCGTACACTTTTTTTCTTTCTTCCTCCGGCAGGTTCTCAATATCTTCCATTCGTTTGGATAATTTTTATCAAACATCATTTTATCCAAATGCCCGATAAGTTAATCCACTAGAGGTGCCGATGTTCCTATTAGCCAAATCATCCTGCGGCCATTTAAGTTACTTGCGTAAAACCGTTATTCTCTCTCCAAAAGTCGCATTTAAGTACCTTAAGTAACGTAAAATTATTACAATGCAAAATTAAGCTACTTATTGGTGCTTTGCAAATCATTATGGATTAAAGCAGGGCAACGGCATGATGAAAATTTATTATATTTTTTTGAAAAAATAGAACATTTTAAACAATGACGAAAAGTCAAAGACTATATTTTATTTAAATTTTGCTACTCATGCAGTTGTACTGGGTTTAAAGGCTGATAAAAACCACCGCTTGTGCTGTCCTTTTCATAACGACAAAACGCCCAGCTTGCAGGTATATCCTAAAACAAACACATGGACATGCTTTAATTCCAATTGCAATGCTGGCAGCAGAGGCCAAATAGATTTTATAATGAAGAAAGAAAACATTAGTAAACCCCCCGCTACCGCGCGAATCCTTTCGCGTGGCGATACTGTATAAAAAAAGTGTGTAAGCAACATAATTACGATTTTTG
>JADLGT010000121.1 GCA_020849195.1 Bacteroidia bacterium | reverse complement strand
TCAACTGATAATTTATGACTTAGGCTTTTAACCATAAATAATGTTTTCGGAATAATTAAGGCAGCAACCCGTTCGGCGTCAGAGAGGCGCATATTGCGCGAACTCATCGCCAACCCATCGGCTTCACGAACTATTGGGCAGCTTATTATTTGGATGCTATAATTAAGTTGGCGCACCATTTCTTTTATTATTACTTGTTGCTGAAAGTCTTTTTGTCCGAAATACGCCCTATCGGGTTCAACAATATCGAACAAGCGACACACGACCTGCATCACCCCATCAAAATGTCCGTGTCGGCTTGCGCCCTCCATAACCTTGTCGAGCTTGCCAAGTTTTACTTGCTTGTAACGAATGTGCATATCTGTATTTCTCATTGCAGATTGTGTATGCGTATTCCCATCAAGCGCATCCGGGTAAATTTCGACTTGCGATGGCACAAACAAAATAGTACAGCCCGTATTTTCTAGTAATTTTTTATCGGCTTCTAATGTACGCGGGTATGTTTTTAAGTCGGTCTTATCGTTAAACTGTGTAGGGTTTACGAATATGCTGCAAACTGTAATGTCATTTTCCTTTAATGATTGTTCAATAAGAGAACTATGACCCTTGTGTAATGCCCCCATAGTTGGAACAAAACCAATGCTAAGTCCCTCTTCCCGATTAGCTGTTAATTGTTTTTTGAGATCAGTTATATTATCGAAAACAAACATGGATTAAATTAATAGTGTAAAAACGGCTAAATTAGCTATAAAACAAGGGCTGAAATAGTTTGCTTTTGATAGTTATTAGTAAAATGGGTGTTAATATTTATCGCGCTAGGCAATTTGTAGATCCTAAACTCGTTTCATAGTAAATTAAAAACCAGCGACATAAGGATAAAAAATTGACCAAATACTGTTTTGCATAGATAGAGTGCCTTAAACATTAGGCAAATGTTGATAATCTTGTTAATATTTAGTATCTTTGTTACTCTTTTGTACCAACCTACTTTACTACAAGTAAATACCGTAAAATCGTAAAAAAACAAACCCATGAAAAAAGCTAGAATCTTATTTGTATCGCAGGAAATCACTCCTTATTTAGAATCAACGCCGATGGGAACCCTTGCCCGCCAGTTGCCTCAAGGCATCCAAGAGCGCGGTAAGGAAATCCGTACGTTTATGCCACGTTATGGATTGATAAATGAACGCAGAAATCAGTTGCATGAAGTGATCCGCCTGTCGGGCATGAACCTTATTATTAATGATACCGATCATCCACTTATTATAAAAGTAGCATCCATACAAGCTGCACGTATGCAGGTGTATTTTATTGATAATGAAGATTATTTTCAGCGTAAGGCCATTTTGCACGATAAAAAGGGACAACTCTTTGAAGATAACGACGAGCGCGCTATCTTTTTCTGCCGTGGCGTAATTGAAACAATTAAAAAATTAGGATGGTCGCCCGATATTGTTCATTGTCATGGATGGATGACAAGTCTGCTCCCTGTGTATCTTAAAAAATCTTATGCCGAAGATCCTATGTTTGAAAACACAAAGGTGGTTTATTCAGTCTATGACGAAGAGTTTTCCGGTTCTCTCCACAAGGATTTTACCAAAAAAGTTGTGCATGATGGAATAGGCAAAGGAGATTTAGATGTAGCTAAAGCACCTTCGTTTGCTAATGTTAGTAAGCTAGCTATCCAATATTCGGATGCAATTATCAAAGCAAGCCCAAAAATTTCTGCCGATGTTGAGAAGTACATTAAAAAGTCGGATAAGCCTGTGTTGGACTACCAATCGCCGGAAAGTTATATTGATGCGTATAATGACTTTTATGAGCAGGTGTTAGAAGAAGAGTTTGCAATGGCTTGAAGGGGCAAAAAAAGCAAATAAAGAATATTCATGTCCCGCCGAGGCGGGACATTTGTTTTGGTATTTAGTATAATGCGGGAGCTTAGCCCAACATTAATGATTACTTTTGTGTCCGCCTCCTATTTTATAATTTAACAGGCAATGTCAGCTCATTTGTATAAAAAATTTATACTGCCAGGTTTACTTATTGCCATATCTTTTTTATCGTGTAAAAAGGATGGTCAGGTTGGGCTTGATACCCAACCCAAAACGGATTTAATATCTACCGGTTTTTCCGACACTACAACTTTATTAAGTTATGTGCAGCCCGATGATTCAATTAAAACAAATGCAGCATCACTACTTATGTTGGGCAGTTATGTTGACCCCATTTTTGGAACATCGGCCTGCTCGTTTTATTCGCAGGTAAATATTTATAATAACTCTACTAATCTCGATTTTACCGGCGGAATTGGCCCTGCGAATGAACTTGTACTTGACTCGATTGTACTTACATTACAATACATGCCTGCAGTTACCGATTTAAGAAAGTTGTACGGTGTTTCGTCCGATCCGCAAACAGTAAAAGTTTACAAAATTACACAAGCACTCAGCTCAGATAGTAATTACTATTCGAATAGAAAAATTGCTTACGACAGCCTGAATCCAATTGGCACTAAAACTTTCATTGCACAACCCGACAGTAATGTTGTATTAAAAGGCATTGTGTATCCGCCCCATTTACGTATTAAGCTCGATAGTTCTTTCGGTGCTAATTTGCTTGCTCAATCGGGTTCGGCTAACCTCATTGACAATACTGCTTTACATAATTTTTTTCAGGGGATATATGTTGCGTCTGTTAATCCCACTCAATCGGCCGGTCAAGGCGCAATATATTATTTCGACCCTTACGGCGTAAATACTAAGCTAATGTTGTATTACAGACGAAACATCAGCAGCGCTGTGGCGGGAGATACACTGACTTATCCTTTTGAAATAAATGGTTCAACAGTATTCTTCAACCATTTTTATCACAACTTTACAACAGCAACCGACAGTAAATCTATTCTGCCGTACATTACTTCTGCTTCAGTCGATACAGATTATATTTATGTACAATCGGCAGCAGGGGTGCGCACTAAATTTGTTTTACCCTACTTAATGAATTGGGCAAAGCAAGAGGGGCCTATTGTAATTAATAAAGCCGAAGTTCTTTTAAATGTAGATGCTTCAACAATAACTTCTAATTATGATGTTCATCCACAATTATATCTTGTAGCCATTGATTCGACAGGTGCATTTAATTTCCCAATTGATTTTTATGAGGTCATTTCATTATATGGCGGAACCTACACCTCAGCTACGCAGCAATTCCGGTTTAATATAACGCGGCATATTCAACAAATAATTGATGGGAAAAGAAAAGATTATGGATTATATTTACTGGCAGGGGGCGGCGCCGTTAACGCACAACGTACCGTATTGTTTGGAGCAGGAAAAGCATCGAATAAAATAAAGTTTCGTTTAACCTATACAAAATTGTATTAACCATGTGTGGCATTGTTGCATATATCGGACATAGAGAGGCCTATCCAATATTAATTAAAGGCTTGCATCGATTGGAATACCGCGGATACGACAGTGCAGGCATTGCCTTGCTCAATGGTAATTTGCAGGTATTTAAATGCAAAGGCAAAGTAAGTAATTTAGAAAAATTTACTGAAGGAAAAAGTAAATCGGGCACAATAGGAATAGGGCATACCCGTTGGGCAACGCATGGAGAGCCGAACGATGTGAATGCGCATCCACATTATTCCGAAAGTAAAAACATGGTGATGATTCATAATGGAATTATTGAGAACTATGCCCCATTAAAAGAACAACTCAAAAAACGCGGACATACATTTACGAGCGAAACCGATACCGAAGTATTGATACATCTTATTGAAGACATTCAGCAGTCGGACAACCTTAAACTCGGCGATGCCGTACGTGTCGCCTTAAATCAGGTAGTTGGTGCCTATGCCATTGTGGTTCTTTCAAAAACAAATCCGGATGAGTTATTGGCTGCAAAAAAAGGAAGTCCGCTTGTTATTGGAATCGGGAAGGATGAGTTTTTTTTGGCATCGGATGCTACGCCAATTGTTGAATACACCAAAAACGTAGTGTATCTCGAAGACGGTGAAATTGCTTTTATTCCGCGCAAAGGCGAATTAAAAATTAAAACCATCAGTAATAAAGC
This sequence comes from Bacteroidia bacterium, assembly GCA_020849195.1. GTDB lineage: Bacteria > Bacteroidota > Bacteroidia > JABDFU01 > JABDFU01 > JABDFU01. Next base: position 8,154 of record JADLGT010000121.1, on the reverse strand, counting down.
GGTTACTCCTTATGTTCAAGAACTTCAGATTCAATTGGAGGCGCTTGAAAAAGGAGGGTTCGATCATTTTATGCTGAAAGAAATATACGAACAGCCGCGTTCAATTAAAGACAGTATGCGCGGACGTTTACTGCCCGATAAAGGAATAATTAATCTTGGAGGAATTGTAGAGTACGAACAGAAGTTTTTAAATGCCAAGCGAATACTAATTGTTGCCTGCGGCACATCGTGGCATGCAGGGCTTGTTGCCGAATATTTGTTTGAAGATTTGGCACGTATTCCTGTCGAAGTAGAATACGCATCCGAGTTTCGTTACCGCAACCCGATAATTTATGAAGACGATGTGGTAATAGCTATTTCCCAATCGGGCGAAACAGCCGACACACTTGCTGCCATTGAATTGGCCAAATCAAAAGGAGCAACCATTATAGGCGTTTGTAATGTGGTAGGCTCAACCATTGCACGTACAACACATGCGGGTTCATATACACATGCCGGTCCGGAGATTGGCGTTGCATCTACAAAAGCATTTACAGCTCAGGTAACTGTTCTTACATTGATGGCTTTGCAAATTGCACACCGCAAGGGCGTTGTTCCCGAATCGCGTTTTCATCAACTCATAAGCGAATTGGATTTGGTTCCCGAAAAAGTTGAGCGGGTGTTAAAAACAAATGAACAGATAAAATACATTGCCGACAGTTACAAAAACTCCCGAAATTTTTTGTATCTCGGCAGAGGCTATAGTTTTCCTGTAGCACTTGAAGGGGCATTGAAACTAAAAGAAATTTCGTACATACACGCCGAAGGCTATCCTGCGGCAGAGATGAAGCATGGTCCTATCGCCCTCATCGACCATGAAATGCCGGTAGTTGTAATAGCTACCAAAGGCGCTTCGTATGAAAAGGTGGTGAGTAATATTCAGGAAGTGAAAGCGCGCAAAGGAAAAATAATTGCTGTGGTTACCGAGGGCGATACCATTGTGAAATCGTTAGCCGACTTTACCATCGAAATTCCTGAAGTAGATGAAATTATCGTACAGCTTATTTCGGTTATCCCTTTACAATTATTATCCTACCATATTGCTGTAATGCGTGGCTGTAATGTTGACCAGCCGAGAAACTTAGCCAAATCGGTTACAGTAGAATAATCAATCGCTTTATGCAATATTGCTTTTGATTAGCACTTTCCTGTATTTAGAAAAAATACTCGATTTAGAAATAAAACCAATGTATTGATTGTGATCAATAACAGGAAGATTCCATGCGCCGGTTTCGTCAAACTTTCTCATAACAGCGTGCATCGGCTCATCCGAAGTTACGGTTGTTGCGGGTTGGCGCATGAGTTCTTTTGCAAACACATTGTCGTACAGTTCGGTTTTAAACATTACTTCACGAATATTGTCAAGTAAAATTATGCCTAGCAGTTGGTTGGTTTCATTAACTACCGGAAAAATATTTCTTTTAGAATGAGCTACCACTTCAATCAATTCTCCCAATTTAGTTTCCGGACTCACTTTGTGAAAGTCGGTTTCAATAATGGTTGATATTTTTAGAGATGCCAAAATGCTTTTGTCTTTATTGTATGTAAGTACGTGTCCTTTTTTTGCCAACTTTTTTACATCCATTGAATAGGGTTCGAAATATTTTACGACGGTGAAACTTAGTGCCGACACAATCATTAGTGGAATCATCAATTCATATCCGCCGGTAATCTCAACAATCAAAAATATAGCTGTGAGCGGAGCATGAAATATTCCCGACAAAATGCCGGACATGGCGACAATGGTAAAATTACCTTCGGGCAAATGTGTAATTCCAAGTAAGGTAATAAGCCGTGCAAAAAAATAACCGAGAAATGCACCTACAAAAAGAGAAGGTGCAAAATTACCTCCATTGCCTCCGCTATTAATTGTTACTGATGTGGCAACCACTTTTATCAGCATGGCAGCTCCGATAAAAAAGAGGACAACCCATTCATTCGTACTATAATCCGCAAACAGGCTATTGGCCATTAGTTCACTTGTTTTTTTTTCCGACAAGGTCATGATACTACTATAACCTTCGCCAAATAACGGTGGAAATAAAAAAATAAGTGCAGCAAGTATTAAACCGCCTACTAACGCTTTTGAATAAACCTTTTCTTTGTTTCGATTTAATTTATTTTCTATTCGCGTATATGTACGCGCGTAATAAACCGACACAAGTCCTGCAAGCAGCCCCAGCAATGCATAAAAAGGAACGAATGTATAATTGAACGGCTGCAGGTAATGGAACGAAAGTAAAATACCTTCCTGAAGAATAATTTTAGAGCACAAAGCCCCTATAGCTGCGGCGATAATAAGCGGGATAAATGCCGAAATGCTAATGTCGGCCAACAACACTTCGAGAGCAAAAAGTACTCCTGCAATAGGAGAGTTGAAGGCTGCGGCAATTCCTGCAGCAGCACCACTGGCAAGCAGCAGTACTCTGTCTTTATAGGACAAGTGATACGTTCTGGCATAATTGGAACCTATAGCCGAACCGGTTGTAACCATGGGCGACTCCAAACCGGCCGATCCGCCAAAGCCTACAGTAAAGGCGCTGGTAATTACATGCGAAAACATTTGATCTTTTGGAAGGAAGGCAGATTTTTTAATGATGCCATGAAGTACATTGGCGGTTCCACGTCCTAATTTTCCGTGTAGAAACCGTTTTACAATATATACCGTAAGAACAATTCCGATAAGCGGAAAAAAAAGATACAAGTAATATTGATACTTGATATTGTAGTTGTATGTAATCGCATCATTAATATAATGTGCAATTGTTTTCAGAATCACGGCAGCAAGTCCTGCTGTAAGTCCTACCAGCATACTGGAAAAAATAAGAAACTGTCGCTTGTTAAGTTTTTGGTGTATCCAGTTTATAGGTGCTTCGTGAAATTTTAAATTCATCTTTTGTACAAAATCTTGGTTGAATAATTTCCGTAACAAAATTACTATTAAACCAAGACAATGCAATTGAATTAAAAAATCTCCCGAAAGAATGGATAGGACATATTAACTACAGAGATAAATAATCAATAAAAAAGCCTCGAATGTCGGGGCTTGTGTGAATCAATCACACTCATTAAAGATGTGTTACAGCACAATTTTTTTTATTCTGTAACTACTTCAAAAGTAACTTTTACAATTACTTCTTTGTGCAAACGAACGTCGGCCGTATAAGAGCCTATGGTTTTAATATCGTCTTTTATGGTGATGTGTTTACGATCTACCTCGAAGCCAAGTTTTTTAATGGCATCGGCTATTTGAATGGCATTCACCGATCCGAAAATTTTTCCCGATTCGCCGGTTTTAGCGCCAACTTTCACTACCATGTCTTTAAGTTTTGCAGCGGCAGTATTTGCGGCAGTTTTAATTTTTTCTTCTTTAAAGGCACGTTGCTTAACAGTTTCGGCAAGTATTTTTTTATTTGTTGTATCGGCAATAATAGCCAAGCCTTTGGGGAGTAAAAAATTACGTCCGTAGCCGGGCTTTACTTTTACAACATCGTCTTTTTCGCCGAGGTTTTTAACATCTTGTTTTAATATTACTTCCATTTTTTAAGGTCTTTAGTATTAGTATATAGTCTTGGGTTTGTTAGTAATTAGATTGGGGAATTACGTGTTTGCTCACAGCAATCAACTCGTAGTTCAATACCAATAATTACTTCATCAAGTCGGCAACGTAAGGCATCAAAGCAATATGGCGTGCGCGTTTTACGGCTTGTGCCACTTTACGTTGATATTTTAACGATGTGCCGGTTAGCCTTCTTGGCAACAGCTTCCCTTGTTCGTTCACAAATTTCAAAAGAAAATTAGGGTCCTTGTAGTCGATGTATTTAATGCCACTTTTTTTAAAGCGACAATATTTTTTCTTTTTAACTTCAACCGTAGTTGGAGTTAAGTATCTTATTTCCGATGTGTTTTCAGCCATGTGAATAGGTTTTTAAGAGCCTGCTTGTCGTAACAAGCGTAGGCATAATTAGATTAAGCGGTTGCGGGTTCTTTTTTCTTTGCTTTTGTACGACGTTTTTCGTTGTAAGCAATAGCGTGCTTGTCGAGTGCCACTGTCATATAACGCAGTAAACGCTCGTCGCGTTTATACGTCAGCTCAAGTTCGGAAATTACTTTTCCTTCTCCTGCAAACTGAAATAAATGATAAAAACCTGTTGTTTTCTTTTGAATGGGATATGCTAATTTGCGTAGGCCCCAATCATCAGAGTGGATGACTTTGCATCCATTATCAGCAAGAAATTTTTTGTACTTGCCGACCGTTTCCTTTGCCTGTTCTTCAGACAAAACGGGAGTCATAATGAAAACGGTTTCATACTGATTTGCCATTGTTTTGTTTTAAGTTTAATTACTATTTTTTTAAAAGGGAGACGAAGGTAAGCAAATATGCAATAATGACCAAGAAATGAGAAAGAAATATACTAAGGAGAACAATCGAGTCTGTGTCTTCAACTAATTGATAGTCAAATTTGTATGATCGAAGAATAAATTACGTCTCAATTTTAGTACTTTTTGGAATGGAAGCTTGTAGGTTCGTATCTTATAATATCTCGGCTTAATCTTCGGAAATGCTTTGCCGAATTACTTTATATTTGTGGTATAAAAAAATAAAACCATGGTATCGGATAAAGTAGAAAACGCATTGAACAAGCAAATTGGCTTTGAGGCCGCTTCCTCGCAATATTATTTAGCAATGGCTTCGTGGGCAGACACAGAGGGGCTAACCGGAGTTGCAGAGTTTTTATACCGCCAATCGGACGAAGAGCGCATGCACATGCTTAAATTAATAAAGTATGTGAATGAGCGCGGCGGACAAGCCTTGATACCTGCTCTGAAAGAACAACCTCAAAAATTTAAGTCGATACATTTTGTTTTTGAAGAAGTGCTCAAGCACGAGGTGTTTGTTTCTAAAGAGATAAACAATATGGTAGAGATATGCTTGAAAGAAAAAGATTATACTACCCATAATTTTCTGCAATGGTATGTTTCCGAACAAATTGAGGAGGAAGCAATGGCGCGCAAAGTACTCGACAAGCTGAAACTGGTAGGCGATGATAAAGGCGGCATGTATCTTTTCGATCGCGACCTTCCTTCTATTGCTGTAAATACCGCAAGTAGCGGAAAAGAATAACCTTATCTTTTTGCTTGCGCATCTACCACAGCAATAGCAACCATGTTCACAATTTCGCGCACAGTACTTCCGAGCTGCAATACGTGAACGGGCTTTTTCAAACCAATAAGTATGGGTCCTATGGCTTCAATTCCGGCCATCTCTTGCAATAGTTTGTAAGAAATATTTCCTGAGGCAAGGTTAGGAAATATAAGTGTGTTTACTTGTTTGTCAATCAAATCCGAAAAAGGAAATTGCTCTTTAAGCAATTCATTGTTAAGTGCAAAATTAGCCTGCATTTCACCGTCAACAATAAGTCCGGGATATTGTTTGTGAAGTATTTGTATTGCGTCGCGCATCTTTCGAGGAATGTTGCCTTCGGTTGAACCAAAATTGGAGTACGAGAGAAGTGCAACACGCGGAATAATATTAAACTGTCTTACGCTGTTGGCCGTAAGTACAACTATATCTACTAAATCCTGTGTTGTAGGGTCAACATTCATGGTGGTATCGGCAAAAAAGAACGGCCCCTGTTTTGTATTCATTATGTACATACCGGCTACTCGTTTCGACTCTTGCTGTATGCCAATAACTTGCAAGGCCGCACGTATAGGGGCAGAATATTTTCGGGTAAGCCCCGAAATCATTGCATCGGCCGATCCGGTTTCAACCATCATAGCACCAAAATAATTCCGCTCGCGCATCAGCTCGCGCGCTTCAAATAAAGTTTGACCTCGACGTTTTCGTTTGTCGAAAAACAAATCGCCATAATTGTTGCGCCGGTCTTCTTCTTCTTTGCTTCGCGGATCAATGATTGGAACATCTTCCAAGTCGAGATGGTTTTCTTGTATTAGCCGTTTGATGCGTTCAGGATTTCCTAACAATATGGGGTGAGCAATTCCTTCGTCTTTAACTTGCTGCGCGGCTTTTAAAATTTTGTAATGATCGGCTTCGGCAAACACAACCCGTTTCGGATTTTGCCGGGCTTTGTTGGTTATGGTGCGTATTAATTTATTGTCGAGCCCCAGCCGTTTATTTAATATTTCCTTGTATTCTTCCCATTTGGTTATTTTATGCTGAGCAACGCCCGATTCAATGGCAGCTTTAGCTACCGCAGGAGCTACCGTGCTAATCAGGCGCGAATCAATTGGTTTAGGTATGATGTAATCGGGACCGAACGTTATATTTTTTGAGTCGTAGGCCAAATTAACAGCTTCGGGAACAGGTTCTTTGGCTAACGATGCAATAGCGTAAACTGCAGCCAGTTTCATGGCTTCGTTAATTTGTGTGGCACGTACATCAAGTGCGCCTCTAAAAATAAAAGGGAAACCTATTACATTGTTTACCTGATTAGGATGATCGGAACGCCCGGTGGCAATGATAATATCTTTACGCGCAGCTTGCGCCAAGTCGTATGCTATTTCGGGGTTTGGGTTAGCCAAAGCAAACAGTATAGCGTTATTTGCCATGCTGCGTACCATGTCTTGCGAAACAATATTTCCTTTCGACAGACCCACAAAAACATCAGCACCTTTCATTGCTTCCTCCAATGAGTTGTATGTTTTTTTCGATGCCGCAAAAAACTTTTTTTGTTCGTCCATATCATCGCGTTGTGCATGAAGCAAACCTTTACTGTCGAACATAAAAATATTTTCTTTTTTTGCTCCTACCGACAAGTATAGTTTGGCACATGAAATGGCTGAAGCGCCGGCGCCGTTAATAACAATACGTATTTTATCTAATTTCTTACCGGAAATTTCGCATGCGTTAATCAATGCAGCGGTTGAAATAATTGCAGTGCCGTGCTGGTCGTCGTGCATAATCGGAATATTCAATTCCTCTTTAAGCCGGCGTTCGATTTCAAAACATTCGGGTGCTTTAATGTCTTCTAAATTAATTCCGCCGAAGGTGGGCGATATGGCCTTAACAGTACTTATAAAATGCTCTACATTAGTCGAATCAATTTCAATATCGAACACATCTATATCGGCAAAAATTTTAAACAGTAAGCCTTTGCCTTCCATTACAGGCTTCGACGCAAGCGCGCCAATATTTCCCAAACCCAAAACCGCAGTACCGTTTGATATTACGGCAACCAAATTTCCTTTAGCAGTATATTTGTACACATCGTCCGATTTTTGCGCTATCTCAAGGCAAGGCTCGGCAACTCCGGGCGAATAAGCAAGTGTGAGGTCGCGCTGCGAACTATAGGGCTTGGTTGGTACAACTTCTATTTTCCCCGGGCGTCCTTGCGAATGATAATCAAGGGCTTCTTGTTTACGAAACTTAGTCATGACGGGCAATTTATTTATTCACGAATATAGCAATAAGTGTGCTTATGTCTGATGAAGGAATTTCCATTGCACATCATCGGCCAAATGCTCATACTATTCTGTAAAAACATAAATGTGTATATTCGTCGGCAATCAATTTTAATACTATGCTGGTAAAAACTTTTGGAAGTGCTGTACAGGGCATTACTGCTACAACCGTAACGGTTGAAGTAAATATTTCCAAAGGCATTAACTTTTTTATTGTAGGCTTGCCCGATAGCGCTGTTAAAGAAAGCCAGCAGCGTATTGATGCGGCACTCAAAAACCTCGACTTAAAAGTTCCGGGCAAACGCGTTGTAGTTAACATGGCTCCGGCCGATATACGTAAAGAAGGCTCGGCGTATGATTTAACCATTGCCACCGGAATACTTGCTGCTTCGGAACTGATTAAGTCCGAACATTTACAGGAATATATCATCATGGGCGAGTTGTCGCTCGACGGTAGTTTACAACCCATAAAAGGTGTATTGCCCATTGCCATAAAAGCAAAAGTGGAAGGCTTTAAAGGAATTATTTTACCCAAACAAAATGCCCGCGAAGCAGCTATAGTTAATGACTTGAAGGTGTATGGCATTGATCACATAAAACAGGTGGTTGATTTTTTTAATGGCGACATTGAACTTGTTCCTACAGTTGTTGATATAAAACAGGAATTTTATTTGCGTTTGGCAACAAGCG
>JADLGT010000120.1 GCA_020849195.1 Bacteroidia bacterium | reverse complement strand
GAAGTTCAGATTAGCCTGTATCAAATTGCTTTTGTACGAAGAGATGAGAAAAATCATGCCGTTGCTCAAGGGCTGTCATCCGACGAGTTTAGTAATATAATCTATTTTATTACCCATATAAAAAGAGACCCTGCGGTAATTAAAACCCAATAATTTTTTTTACTTTTCTTACAATTTCTATTTTCTATTCGCAGTGGAAAACAATGCTCTATTGCAAAAAACCATGATTCATATCATTGCAAATAAACTTGAATACGTGTTCCTTTGGGCTTCGGAAGTTGAGCCATAGTTTAAAAAAAGTAAAGCGAACACGCCGAGTGTGTAGCTAAGCTGCTTGATATGACACTTGTTAGAGAGCGCACTAAGTTGCTGATTAACCAGGATATGATTTTTAGGGCTCCTTTATGGGCTTTGTTGATAATGACGCTGTGGGGATTAATTTGTTTTGTTATGTTTTGGACCCTATTAAATATTATTAAGCCATCTATTGACCGTAGAATCGAAGCGGCTCAATCAAAGAGTGTGCTGATTAACTCAAAGTAAAATTTAATAAACGAAAATAATTTTTGGGAAGTACAGTAGGGGTATGGGAAAGGATAGCAGAGAAGTGAACAGAAAAGTTTTTTCGGGCGTATTAACGCTCACAGGAATTTTTCTTTTGTTGGCCATATTCCTTTTTCTTGTATTGTGGGGATTAATGGAGTTTCATGCCTATTTCAAAATCAGAAATTGGAAGGGATAGCAATTATTACCAACTCTTTTTAACCGAGAGTTTGCCAATTCAACTACAAAATTTTGGTTAAACTATTAGTAATTCAAAATAGGCCCCAGCCACCTTTCGGCTTCCTCTATACTCATTCGTTTACGCTTTGCATAATCTTCCGCCTGTTCTTTGGTTATTTTTCCAACACCAAAATAGTGCGATTGTGGATGGGCGAAATACAAACCACTTACAGCAGCAGTAGGATACATGGCTATACCATCGGTCAGGTGTATCCCTGCATTTTTTTCGGCATCTAACAATTTAAACAAAGTAATTTTTTCGGTATGATCGGGTTGGGCGGGATAGCCGGGAGCCGGACGAATGCCGGTATATTCTTCTGTAATTAATTGTTCATTTGTAAACGTCTCTTCTTTTGCATAAGCCCAAAGTTCTTTCCGTACTTTTTGGTGCATAAGTTCGGCAAACGCTTCGGCAAGTCGGTCGGCTAAAGCTTTTAGCATGATGGCACTGTAATCGTCATTTTCTTTTTCAAATTTTTGAACCCATTTCTCAATTCCAATGCCTGCGGTAACGGCAAACCCGCCAATATAATCAATGCCCGTATCCGGTTTTGTAAGCTCCGGCTTAGGCTTAATAAAATCGGCAAGTGCCATATTCGACTGTCCCTTAGGCTTTTTAGTTTGCTGGCGAATTGAATGTAAAACGGCTTTAATTGTTGTTCTGCTTTCGTCGGCATACACTTCAATATCATCATCGTTTACTGTATTAGCGGGATACAAGCCAACAACGGCACGTGCAGTAAGCCACTTCTCAGCAATTATTTTTTTTAATATGGCTTGCGCGTCGTCGAATAATTTTTTTGCTTCTACTCCGCGAGCCGGATTGGTAAAAATTTTCGGGTAGCTGCCCTTCATTTCCCAGCTATGAAAAAATGGAGTCCAGTCGATGTATGCTGCTATTTCAGCTAACGGATAATCGTCAAAAATTTTATTGCCTGTAAACGATGGCTTAACAACAGTTAAGTTATTCCACTCGGTTTTAAATTTATTTGTGCGAGCTTCGACCAATGAAATAAATTTATTTTGCGATTGGGCGTTTTTATTTTGCTCCCTTACGCGTTCGTAATCGGCAGTTACTCCTTTCATAAATGACGGGCGGAGTTCGTTCGAAATAAGGCTACTCACAACAGGCACAGACTTCGACGCATCATTAACATGAACCACAGGGTGCTTATAATAAGGTGCAATTTTAACCGCAGTATGAACTTTTGAAGTTGTTGCCCCTCCAATAAGCAGAGGAACCGAGAAGCCTTCTCGCTCCATTTCTTTTGCTACGTGCACCATTTCATCAAGAGAAGGCGTAATGAGTCCGCTCAAGCCAATAACATCGACATTTTCTTTTTTGGCAGTGGCTAAAATTTTTTCGCAAGGCACCATCACTCCCAAATCAATAATCTGATAGTTATTGCAGGCCAACACAACACCCACAATATTTTTACCAATATCATGTACATCGCCTTTTACCGTCGCCATTAGTATTTTACCTGCCGTTTGTTGTTCAGTTACTCCGCTTTTCTTTTTTTCTTCTTCCATGAAGGGCAACAAATAGGCTACTGCCTTTTTCATAACACGTGCACTTTTTACAACCTGAGGTAAAAACATTTTTCCGCTTCCAAACAAATCGCCCACCACATTCATGCCGGCCATAAGCGGTCCTTCAATTACATCGAGCGTGCGTTTAGATTTTTTACGTGCTTCTTCTGTATCGGTTTCTATATACTCTACAACACCTTTTACCAACGCATGACTCAAGCGTTCTTCCACAGAGCTTTTGCGCCACTCTTCATTTTTTTCTTCTTTTTGTTTTCCTGTGCCTTTAAGCTGTTCGGCATGAGCAACAAGCCGTTCGGTAGCATCTTCATTGCGGTCGAATAAAACATCTTCTACCAGTGTAAGTAAATCTGTTGGAATTTCATCATACACCTGTAGCTGACCGG
>JADLGT010000119.1 GCA_020849195.1 Bacteroidia bacterium | reverse complement strand
TATTGTTCCCTGAAATTATTGTAACACTATTGCCGGCATCTGCAGTTGGTCCTCCGGTGACAGGAACAACTGTGGTCTTTGTTGACGAACACCCGTTTGAATCTGTAATAGTTACTGAATAAGTGCCGGCTGATAGATTTGATGATGTCGGGCTGGTTGATCCCGTACTCCATGAATAAGTTAGTGAGCCTGTTCCTCCACTTGCGTTTGCAACTGCGCTGCCGTTGCTAGTGCCGCAAAGGGCTGCAGTGGGAGCAACGTTTATATTTATTGCTGTTGGTTCGGTAATAGCTACCGTACTTATGCTTTTACAGTTATTTGCGTCGGTAATTGTTACAACATATGTACCCGCAGTTAAACCCGAAATCGCAGAAGAGGTGCTTCCGTTACTCCAACTGTATGTGTATGCAGGCGCCCCTCCACTCATTGTTGAATTGGCGCTACCGTTACTTCCTCCGTTGCAGGTCACTCCCGTTAGCGGAAATGCATTTGCCGTTCCGCCTCCGGTATTTGCAACGGCCACTGAAGTTGTAGCAGTACAGCCATTGGCATCCGTTATTGTAACAGTATATGTGCCGGCCGATAAATTTAATGCCGTTTGTCCTGTTCCACCCGCAGGTAACCATGTGTAAGTGTACGATGTGGTTCCGCCTTGTACTGTTACTCCTGCGCTGCCATTGCTTATTCCGCAAGAAGCGGTAGCTGAGAATGTTGTTGATGTAATTGCAGTTGGTTCTGTAATGGTTACCGAACTTATAGCGGTACACCCGGAGGCATCGGTTACACTTATAAAATAAATACCGGCTGATAAACCGGTTATGCCGGTTACTCCGAAAGATGAATTACTCCAACTATATGTCAGCGTACCCGATCCGCCGGAGGCTGTTACAACAGCGGATCCGCCGTTGTTCCCGTTGCACAAAGGATTAATTGCATTAAGGCTGTTAATTACAGGAGCCGGACTACTGTTGACTGATGCGGCGGCGGTTTTAGTGCAATTGTTTGCATCGGCTACTGTAACGGTATAGGTGCCTGCGGTCAATCCTGTTACAGTTTGAGTGCTGGCGCCGTTGCTCCATGTGTAAGTATAGCTTCCGGAACCTCCGCTTGCTGTTACCGAAACATTTCCGTTGGAAGTGCCACATGCAGTGTTACCCGATGAGGCGATTGGTATAATCGAAGGAGCCTCAGTAATTATGATAGTTGTAGTTCCGGGACACCCGCCATTATCTTTAACATTGAGCGTATATGTTCCAGCAGGAAGGGCTGTAAAAGTTTGTGAGCCGGACACGTTGCTATATGTTGCTATCGTAGTCGATCCGTTTAAAAGCGTATAGTTATAGGGCGATGTACCACCGGTTGTTGAAACAGTAAAGCTACCCGTTGACTGTCCAAAGCAATTTACACTTCCTATTCCTGATGTTGAAGCTGTTAGTGGTGCACATGCCGCACAGGCAGGTAGGGTTGTCGGATCGGTTACGATAGCAGTGTTTCCGGCATTGTCAATAGCTCTTATTGGTAATGTTCCCGGTGGAGTAACGGTTGGTACAGACCCAATAGTTGTCCATACAGTTGTTGTGGTGCCGGTACAAATAGGAGGAATGCACGTTTGGAACGGACAACTGCTGCAATCTGTTGTTGTTGATTGGCTTTGCCAAGTAAAAGGAGAAGTTCCGCCGGAAACGGTAATGTCTCCGTTCGTTTCTTTACAAACAGATAATGCAGCACAGGCTTTGACAGTAATGGTTGTTGAATCTTTCCCGCAAGCTAGTGTATAATATACAGTATGTGTTCCGATACCGGCTGTGTTCGGGTCGAACGTTCCGGTTGAAGTATTGGTGATACCTGTTCCGCTCCACACACCTCCGGGAGTAACTGCTGTTAAATTGCTTGCTGCATCTGTCGGACAAAAAGGACCCGCAGCATCAATACTGGCAATGCAGCAGTAAAGTTTCATTGGGTCGCAGGCAGCGAAAGACGCTATTGATTGCACATAACCGGTACGTGTGCCGGTGGTTTGTGTAGTCGAACCTGCAACAACTACATCACCATTTGTACTTATTGCTACATCGAAAACCGTAAACGGCAATGTTACTGAACTAAGTTGAACTAAGTTGGCATCATATTTTATCACCGAATTGGCCGAGCCTACATATACATTTCCGCAGCTGTCAATATCAATTCCACTGTTTCCCGGCACCCTGCCCGGGTTTCCTATCATGCCGGCTACATTTACGCCTCCGGGAATTGTTATTGTTGTGATTACGGCTCCTGTTCCCAATGAGCGTTTTGAAAGCGTTGATCCGTTTTGCGTATATACAAAATATCGGTTTGCTTTTGTCGCCATAATCCCTGCGTTATCATATCTGTAGGAAGGATTATAATAGGCCAAGTCGTAAGTGCTGCTTGTTTTGAAACCAAATGGTGTTGATGAAGTAAAGTTTTGACCGATTCGACCGATAGAGTCGAGCGTCAGGAAATAATAATTTCCATTGGGAGCCGAACAAATAGAACGTACTTCATTAGGGGCATTGATACCCAAAAGCAAAGGTTTATTAAAACCTGCAATTTTTGTTGTAGTTACATTTCCATTTGAAACATCGATATCGAAAATAGCACCACGCACTGTAAGTATCCCTTGAGTGCCTCCGATGATCAGCCGTGTTTGATCGCAGTTAAACGTAATATTCCAAAGCTCGCCTGCTTGCCCGCCAATACTGTTGTTGGTCCACACATTTGAACCGCTTGTGTTGATTTTCGAAAGCCTTGACTGTGTCCCGGAGGTTACATAAGAGTTTCCCGCCAGATCAACAGCAAAGGTACCCAGCCAGTAATTTGCTGTATCCCATGTTGTATTATAAGTCCACTGAATTACACCTGTGGAATTATATTTTATTAATCTCATCGGCATATCACCTCCAATTATATACACGTTGCCTGCTCCATCTCTTTCACATTCCCATACACTATTTGAGTTTGAAAGCGTTGGGGTTTGCACCCATGGATCAATAATCACGGTTTTGGAATTGTTGTATTCGCCTAATTCAAATGAAATGGTTTTTCCCGATCGCACAAACCGTGAAGGTATTTTTGAAAAATTATCGCCGGAATAAAAAGTAGATGGGGCGTGTTCAATGATGTTGCCAAAAGAAGTATGTATGGCGAGTTCACCATTACTATTTAATTTTACTTTCCCCGAGTAAAGCATTTTTATTTGTGAAACATCGGCTCCGGGATGAAGTACTATTGAATATTTTATTCCATCAACAGGATGAAAAATATATTATACATCCGTATGAGGATACAATTCCTTATATATTAATTTTTTATACCCTTTGATGTTATTGATATTCTTTTCAGATCCGCACTTATTCTTAATGTTATAACTATGATAGTCATTGGTTTGTTCTACAGAAATAATTTCGGGGTTTGGATTTGCGTTTACCCACGAAAAACTTACAACATCGGTTTTAAATTCCATACGCCGTTCTGCTTCCTCTTTTTTCATCCAGTCTTCGTTGTTTTCGTAACGCTCATTCTCATCATCATCTTCTTCTTTTTTCCAGCGTTTCAAGAAACTATAGGATACTCCTTTTGAAGTGAAATAGATTGTGTTTGGACCATTATCAACAGCAAACAATACAGCTTCGGTTGACCTCCGAATATGAAACTGACCTTTATTCTCAATAAAGCACCTTGGGTTTTCGAAAGTTGCCGACCACGAACTTGAAGTATTTTGAGATAATAAGGTTGAGGTAAAAAAGAGAAAAAGAAGAAAGGAAATGTTCAAGAGAACGCCAAAACTTAATTTATTCATTTGCAAAATATTGTTTTTAGGAAAAAATAATTATTTCGTTCAGCACTCACTTCATCAAGAAATAATTTTGCAAGTGTAGTAAAGTTGTATGCGCACAGCAAGGGTGCTGCCCCTCTACTTTAATCTTTTTAAACAGAACTATCCAAAATTTTTAGTTCTGATTGTGTATTAACAGTATGGTGTGGTATCAAGATTAATCCGAATGAGCCGCAGGTTTTATAGGTCTTTTGAAAATTCAAAAAAATCGAATTTTGGAATCCCTATAAAATGTAAATTAAGAGCTGAATACTTTTTATTAACCGGTTGAAATAAGCAATCTTAGTCGAAGAATCAATTTTGAGATAACCGGGTTCTACCCACCAATTGCAATCATGCTTCTGTTCTTCGAATTACGATCGGTGTTCGAAAAATCTTCGAAGCTTTCCATACCTGCCCTTATCGCTTTTTTATCCCAAATGGAACTACGGATAATTTGCTCGATATTTTCACCTCTGCGATAGGCATTAAGCAAGTCGGTTTCGGTTCCCGAAAACAAGCAGTTTTTAATTTTTCCGTCAGCGGTAAGCCGGATGCGGTTGCAGGTACTGCAAAAAGGATTAGTAACCGAACTGATTATTGCGAATGAGCCGCCTTGATCTGCAAGCCGGTAGTTTTTTGCGGTATCATTTTTTTTATCAGGCATTTTAAGTACGCTGTTACCAAAACGGGCATTAACCTTTTCCATTATTTCGTTGTACGAAACTCCCTTACTCCAGTCCCATCGGTTGCCGCTAAAAGGCATAAATTCAATGAATCTCACTTGAATATTTTTTTTCGCCGCCCATTCTATAAAATCACAAATTTCATTATCATTTATTCCGCGCATTAAAACTACATTTACTTTGATAGTAAATCCGGAGGCTATCAGCAAATCAATATTTGATACTACTTTGTCGAAATAATTACGACGTGAAATAGAATTAAATTTTTCTTTTTCTAAACTGTCTAAACTAACATTAATGGTATGCAAACCGGCAGTTTTAAACGAATTTATAAATTGATCGGCCAATATCCCATTAGTAGTTATAGCCAATTCAATAGGCAGCTTGCCAAGTTCTTCAATTACTGTGGCAGCATCTTTCCGAACAAGCGGCTCTCCGCCGGTCAGTCGTATTTTTTTTATGCCCATTTGTACGAATGTGGTCGCAATACCAAGTACTTCCTGCGTATTCATAAAATTCGATTTATCTCTCAGCACAATGCCTTCTGCGGGCATACAGTAGGTACAGCGCAAGTTACAGCGTTCGGTTAATGAAATACGCAAGTAGTTGTGTATGCGTCCGAATAAATCTACTATCGGTGAAGCCTCGATCATCTATCGTTATATTTAAAAATATATTACGAAGGTAAAAATAAAAGCAAAAACAAATTTCGGGAAAACGCTGATTTTAATCATGCCGCGCTCCCTCAATAATTCTAAAAACATGCAAAATATAAGGAAATAAGCTATCCATTGTTTCTTTAGCTCCGCGTGTTGAACCGGGCAGACCCAACACTAAGGTGTTTCCTTTTAGTCCTGCAACACCTCGCGACAGCATAGAGTAAGGCATACGCTCCTGCCCATACACCCGGGCCGTTTCCATCACACCCGGTATTTCTTTATCTATTAATGGCTTTAGGGCTTCGGGCGTTACATCACGTTTTGACAAGCCTGTTCCTCCCGTAACAATCACCATATCTATTTTATCTGCACAATAGCCGTTTACCTTTTCGCGTATTGTTTCAACTTCATCGGGAATAATAATGTATGCTGCCGGCTTCACATTTACCTGCTCGAGTTTTTTGATAATTTCTTTTCCGGCTTTATCTTCTTTTTTTCCGGCCGAGATGCTGTCCGAGCAGACAATTACCGCTGCACGTAAATCTTTTTTGAATTTGTCGGTATAATCGGATTTCCCGCCTTTTTTCTCAATTAGTTTTATTGAAGTAATCTCAATTCCTTTATCAATAGGCTTTAACATATCGTACATGGTTAAAGCCACAATTGATACCCCATGCATAGCCTCTACCTCAACACCGGTTTTATAAATGGTGTGCACTTCCATTTCAATCTGTATTTCCAACCCGCTAATGTTGTACGTTACCGATGTAAATTCAATAGGAAGCGGGTGGCAATCAGGAATTACATCGCTGGTTCGCTTAACTGCAAATAGTCCGGCTGTTTTAGCCATTTCAAAAACATTTCCTTTAGGAACCAAATTATTTTTAATGGCATCGATCGTTTCAGACCGACTCACTTTAACCTTTGCTTGGGCTAAAGCTTTACGAAATGTGCTTGTTTTATGTGTAATATCTACCATGTTTTAATCGCTTAAGTATTTACTTTCCACGTATGTGTTTCATCTTCATAAATTTCTTTTCCCCAAACGGGTGCTTCCTTTTTAATTCGTTCAACAATATGCCTGCATGCGTCAAAAGCGTCTTGCCGATGCGGTGCCGATGTAAATACAAATAATGAAATTTCGCCTGCTTTTACTATGCCCAAACTGTGGTAGATGTGCATACAAGTGAGCGGAAATTTCGAAAAAGCATCTTCACGAATTGAATGAAAAATATCATCGGCCATCTCGGCGTATGCCGAATAGTCGATAGCCGAAACTAGTTTATTGTTGATTAAATCGGCACGCACTTGTCCTAGAAAAATATCATGCGCTCCAATAGTATGTTTAGTACTGTGTTTGGCAATTGCATTTGCAATAAAGTTGGGACTAACCGGCCCATCAATAAACACATTATGTTTTTTTGTTTTTTCCATTTGTCCAAAATTTTATCCGCCCGAAAATGGGGGAAGAATTGCAACAGTATTATTGTTATTCAGTAAAGTGTTTGTGCGCACAATTTTTTTTTCAACGCTAATCGAAAACTTTATCGTGTTTAACAAAGGATATTGGCTCAATAAATCTGTTGTCAATGTAGCTGTATCTTGAACGTTTTCTAATTCACAATTTTTTTTTCGAGTTA
>JADLGT010000118.1 GCA_020849195.1 Bacteroidia bacterium | reverse complement strand
TTTTTAGCAAAGAATGGTAAACATCAAAACTCTTTTTTTGTTTTTCATTGTGAATTATCTCGTCTTTCTGAATTGTTTCAAGATAATTTTTATCTTTTCCTAACCACGCAACCCACATATATGATAACTCACCGTATTGGATAGATGAATCATAAGGGGGGTCGGTAAAAATATAATCTACACATCCCTTTTCGTGATAAACTTTATACATGTCTTGCATTAAATCAAGACACGAGCCGGTATGTACATATACATCAGCTTCGCCTTCAATTACATCTTTAAAATTTTTACCAAATTTTACATCCTCAAAATAAGCATTAGATTCTTCTTTTGCTTTTATTAACCCTTGTTTGCCGGTAATTGCACTTTCAAATTTGTCCCAAACATTTGATTCCATAAATTCCGGAGCAGACCAATAACTATGAATTGTCCATGCAGAACTCATTGGTCTTGTCGGACGAACAGGTGTCATTTTTGTACAGAGATGAACCATTGAAGTGAATCCTAATTTCAAAAAATCTTTTAAATCCTTATGTGGTTCTTTTTCTATTTCGTCCATTAGAATTGCGAGAGCATACAAATTTCTTTTTGTATACATTTCATCTAATGATTCATATTTTTCCTTTTTCATGAATGGTCGCCCATTATAGTATAGCTTATTTTTAGGATACCATTCTTTTATTTTATGACTTTTTATTTTTTTTAATTGCGTATCATCAAATAAAATTGGCGGATTTCTTTTCATCTGTGATGTGCCACAACCGGGGCAGGAATAATATCTAATACTTGTAATATCATCGTCTTTCCAAATAGCGACATCGAAAGGAAAAATATGCTTGCATTTTCTGCACTTAGTTAAATAGAGGTCTTGTATTTTCTTTTTTACTTTTTTCTCTACACGCTTAAATGCTTCATGAAGTTGTGTTAATGAAACGGGTTTAATTGTAAGTCGAATTAATTCCGTTGCCAACGGATTCAAGTCACAAATAATTGCTTTGCGTCCGATTTTTAATGCTTCAATAGCACTTACTCCGCTTCCTCCAAATGGGTCAAATACAATTTTCCCTTTGGCACAATATGTTTCTACAAATTTTCCTACAACATTCCAAGTTTTCCGCGACCAGTACTTGTGGAAGTTGTACATAGCCGTATGCGCTTCAGGTGGTATCTGTCTGTTTAGGTGCTCTACTTCTGCGTACCTCGCTGTCATTTTTCAATTAAAATTTTTCAAATGTAGTGCTTTTGTTGGAAATATCTGCTGCCTGGCTACTCATGTGGAACTGTCAATTTACCTGCGTTGCGAAACGGTTAAGTTACTGCTCCGCCGTCCGCTGCCGGAGTAGCTGTCCCCCTATTTTGCCTACTTTTTGTTTGCAATTCCACTACCGTACCAACAATTTTTGAACAATACCTCATACATATATTGTGGTTTTAAATTTTAAAAATAATTTTCTGCGAAAGCCATGTGTAGTTACCAATTTTTGGTAACTTCGAAGAAAGGATTTAAAAATGAAAAATACATCAATATCGCTTGGGAATTATTTTGACCAATTTGTAAGCAGCCAAATTTCTACAGGACGCTACAAAAATGTTAGTGAAGTTATTCGTGCCGGACTTCGACTGTTGGAAGACGAAGAAAGTAAAGTAATTGCTTTGAGAAAAGCAATTCAAGAAGGAATTGATAGTGGAATTGCTCAGAACTTTGATCCTAAAAAACAGCTTCAAAAATTAAAAGCGAGAAGAAGTAGCAATGGCTAAATATAAATTAACGAATAAGGCCGTTGAAGATTTGGTACGAATTTGGGAATATACTTTTGACAAATGGTCTGAAAAGCAAGCAGACAAATATTATAAAATGCTTCTCGAAAACTGTCAAAATATTGCAGCCGACCCAACTATTGGAAAAAAATATGACGGCATAAGAAATGAACTTTGGGGATTAAGAGCAAATCGACACATCATATTTTATCGGAAACGAATCGACAATCAGATTGAGATTACAAGAATTTTACACGAAAGAATGGATTTGAAAAACAAAATTAACGAATAAAAAACTGCCACCAACATAACATCGTATGAAAATAATACCGATGTGATAACTGTAATGGTCCAAACAGCTATCCGATCCGCATTATACCAATATTGGTTGGAAAAAATATAAATCAAATTGGTATTATCTTTTTTCTTCCTGCAAATTTTTTTAAAAGTCAAAAAATATTTATTCGTTCAAACAAACTTTCAACTTTTGCCTTTTGCCTTTACCTTATCAAACTCACATTCCCTTTCAAACTCACTTCACTATTTGTTTTACTACACGTAGCACGTAAATAATACACATACGTTCCCGCCTCGCAGGGGTTGCCGCGTTGTGTGCCATCCCAACCTCTCGACTGGTTGTGTGTTTCAAAAATAAGATTTCCCCAGCGGTTGTATATGGCAAAGTAAATATTGCTTATGCCCGTGCCTTCTAGTTTAAGTACATCATTTTTTCCATCGCCGTTGGGCGAAAATATATTGGGGATAAAAATTGTTTTTTCGTCGGCGCACCGGGGGCTTACATAAATTGTTATGCTTGCAGTGTCGGTGCAGTTGTTGGTGTTGCTTACCACAAGGGTGTAGGTGGTGGTGCTTACAGGTTTTGCGCTTGGGCTTGAACAGGTGTTGCAGCTTAGTGTTGCAGGGGGC
>JADLGT010000117.1 GCA_020849195.1 Bacteroidia bacterium | reverse complement strand
TGGTATTGACCCAATAGGTGTTGTTTCCTTTTTTACACTTTCAGTAGTTTTCCTGATGGAATCTTTGTTCATGGCCAATACGGCTTTCGTTGTATCCATCAATATATCAGTAAAAGTAAAGACTTTAAAATTCAAACTCGTTTTATTTTGGTCTAATGATTTCACCATAGACGAATAAGCCGATTGCTTATTGGAGATAGCTGCCAATTTAGAATCGGAATTTATTACGCTGTCCACATCAAAAAATGCAGTGTAAATAGTCGTAACTTGTTTATATGGTTTTCCATCAGCAGTTTTAAATAGCTCATAATTTACTTCGTTGTAAAAAGGTTTTTTGTAACTCTGATCCGGAACTTTTACATCAATAGTGTGAGGTTTCATTCCTGCCGATTCAATTGTTAGCGAATAGGAATCGGGCGATAGTAAAGCTAGCTTATGGGTTCCGGGCGTACGGCAAACGGAATAGGAAGTTGTATCGATTGGCGCTTTTTTACCGCGTGTTCTTATTATAGTATTCACGGGAGTATAGGAGTTTCCTTCCTTAATTGCAGCATACAAATATGTTTCGGGAACAAATGAAAGCAAATAAATGTCATAATCTCCATAGGTATCTTCTTTTATCGACGAGAGGTAGGCCCTCGTTTCATTTGCATTCATAACAAAGAATATGTCATCAGCTCCGGTATTGGTCGGGTAACCAAGGTTTATCGGACTAGACCATTTTCCATCGGCACTCATTTCCGATTTAAAAATATCGTAGCCGCCCATGTTATCATGTCCTTGCGACGAAAAATAAAGTGTTTTCCCGTTGGGTGTTATGAAGGGAGCGTCCTCATCAAATTCGGTGTTAATTGAATCGCCCAAATTAGTACAGGGACCCCAAGTGCCATCGGGTGCTTTGTTCGACACATAAATATCTTTCCCTCCAAAACCTCCCGGCCGGTCGCTCACAATGTACAGCAGTTTACCATCTGCAGTCATGCTACAGCTTGGTTGAAAACTGCGTTTTTCATTGACATAATCACTTAATTTTATAAGATCTCCCCATTTTTTTCCGTCAAATTTTGTTTGGTAAATAAAATTATCTCGATACACAAACAACGTTGTTCCATCGGGAGAAAGAGAGATCGCGGCATCGTGATCTTTGGTATTTATTGCCGATCCTATTTGTCGCGACTTCGACCAAAAAATATACATTAAGGAGCGTTTTTGATTTTTTAATGTGGTATCAAAGTTTTGTACCTGCCATCCCTCCGACAATTTATCCGCAATATAAATGTCTTCGTAATAGTATCCATCGGGTGTAGTGAGGCTTCCTGTACCCTCTTTTCGTTTAGAAGTAAAAATCAGTTTCGATTCATCGGCCGAAATAACTGGTGCGTATTCGGGATCGACAGTATTAATACTAGATCCGATATTAAGGATTCTAATACTGGTTGGATTTTCAATATATTTTTTACCCGTATTACACTGTTGTATTGCTCTGTCTGCATCATTTGATGCGCCTGCTCCGTTTGTTTCAGTGTGAATAGATTTTTTAAGCATATTAAAATACGAAATGGCTTTGTCAAACTGATTAAGCATTTGGTACGAAGTGCCTAAATAATAATACACTTCGGGGATAGTGTCTTTGCCCCAGTTTTTCATTGCTGCTTCAAAGTAGGGAATACTTCTTGTTTTATGTGCCGAATAAAAATAACATATTCCTGTACGGTTATTATACTTAACGTTTGTTGGATTAGCATCAGCCAGTTCTTTGTATAAAGGGAGTGCGCCCCAATAATCTTCAATAGAAAACAGAAGATCTGCTTTATCCGATTTTCGTTTTGTGTTTCCGCTAGTCTCCTGAGCTACAATTGGAAAACAAAGAAGGAATAAGAATGCAATAAAAATCGAAAATAGTTTTTTTTCATTCATGTCATTTATTTTTAACAGCCATTATTTTATTTTAAGTGCGTCGGGTACTTTAATCTTTTCAATCATATTCAATTCTCCTTCTGTACTTAATACATGATATTCAACTCGTCTGTTTAACTGCATTCCAACCGGATCTTCTTTCCCGTCGGGTTTTGTATTTTTAGCAATAGGAATTGTTTCCCCATAACCTATAGCTACCATACGTTTTTTGTCGATACCTTTTTTAACAAGGTAATCTACCACAGCTTGTGCCCGCGATTGAGATAATTTCAAATTAAATTTATCATTCCCTTTTGAATCGGTATGACCCGATATTTCAATTACCAAAAGCGGTTTTTCATTCAGCATTTTATAAAATTTGTCCAATTCAATTCGCGATATGGGTCGCAATGTCGATTTGTTATAATCAAAGAAAATATTTTTCAGAACTACTCGCTGCCCAACGGTTACGGGCTTTAACTCAATATAAGTATTAATGAGGTTATAGGTTGAATCTTTAGGCACATCCATATTTTCGGATTGTAACAAATAGCCTTCTGCTTGATAAGAGATATTGTAATTTTTTCCGGGGGAAAGGATAAACAGGTAATTGCCTGTTTTCGAATTTGGGAAATAGGTTCCAACGAGTTGTCCGGTTTCGTTATCAATAACTGTTATCTCTACATTTTTAACAGGTGTTCCATCAATACTTTTAATTTTTCCACGATAAACAGTAAGTGGAGTTTCTTTTTGTTCAGGGAAAGTAATCATGTATATATCTTTTTCGCCGTATCCACCTGCTTTAAAAGATGAATAATAGGCTCGTTTATTATCGGCTGTTGGAGTGTAAAAAACATCATCATCGGTTGAGTTAACAGGATAACCTATGTTTACAGATGAAGTAACTTTATCTGTTTCATTGTTTATCGTGCAGAAAAATATATCAAATCCGCCCATACTTTTATGCCCCATTGAACTAAAAAATAATGTTACTCCGTCAGGATGAATAAATGGAGCATCTTCATCGTATTTTGTATTTATTGTAGGACCAAGATTTACAGCTTTACTCCACTGTCCGTTTGGCAATTGTTTACTCATATAAATATCTCGTCCGCCAAACCCTCCTTCGCGGTTGCTGGCAAAATATAAGCGTGTTCCATCGGCCGATATACTTGCACTGGGTTCCCACAGTTGCGTATTTATATTTTCACTCATCTTAGCCGGAGTAGTCCACGAACCGCCCTTAAGTTGACTGGTATAAATATTTCCGTCTCCGTTATCATCTCTGTAAATTAATAAGCGCTGCCCATCAACTGATACTCCAATGGTTGCATCATTGGTGAAGGAATTAATTGGGAAACCAATATTTTCGGAAGGTGTCCATGCAGAATCTTTTTTAGTACAGAAATAAATGTCTTCATAATATTTTCCATCGGCCGGATCGATACCGCCACCCGTTGTACCGGGTCTTCGCGAGGTGAAGAAAAGGGACGATTCATCAGCAGAAACTACGGCAGAATAATCAGGGTATGGCGAGTTTACATTTGGACCAAGGTTGTCAATTTTAATCGTTACAGGTGTAGCCACCATTGTTTTAGCATTATTACACATTTCAATTTGATGATTAACATTGTCTATGGTAGCTATATCGGATTCAACAATAAAATTTTTAAATTTTCCAAAATTGGAAATAGCATAATCTAATTGATAATTGAGATGATAGGCATGAGCCAATTGATAGTAGGCATCTATTGGCGCACTTTTCTCTTTGAAAGCGTCTTCGTTAGCAGAAGTAGATGTGTTTTTAACTGCGCGTTCCAAATAGGGAATTGACTTTATTTTATCGGCTGCCGAATTAAGATAACATACACCTATTTTGTAAGCAAGATTAGCATTGTCTTTTACCGGACTTAGGCTATCTGAATACAAATAGAGAGGCAAAGCCTGTTTAAAATTTTCCTGAATGAAAAGTTTTTCAGCCTGTTCGAAAGATTTTCGGGCATCCGGTAGTTCTATCTTTTGCGCCCATGAAGTTAATCCGGCTATACAAAAAGAAAGAGTAATTAATTTTCGAGTTACGTACATTAATTTATCAGTTAATTTAAATTATTCTATTTGTGTCGAACTGTTCAAGATAATCGGCAACCCTGCGAACAAAGCTGCCTCCAAGTGCTCCATCAATTACACGATGATCATAGGCATGCGACAATATCATCATGTGGCGAATACCTATTGTATCTCCCTGAGGAGTTTCAATAACAACAGGCTTTTTACGTATAATACCAACGGCCATAATTGCAACTTGAGGCTGATTAATTATGGGAGTGCCCATAATATTTCCGAACGTGCCTACGTTCGACAAGGTATATGTTCCTCCTTGTATCTCATCAGGTAAAAGTTTATTGCTGCGAGCCCGATTAGTTAAATCGTTAACTGCCTTTGCCAATCCAAGCATATTGAGCTGATCGGCGCCTTTTATAACGGGAACAATAAGATTTCCCGAAGGGAGCGCAGCAGCCATGCCAATGTTTATATTTTTACGCACAATAATTTTTGTTCCGTCAACAGAAACATTAATCATTGGAAAATCTTTTATAGCTTTTACAATTGCTTCTATAAAAATTGGCGTGAACGTAAGTTTTTCTCCTTCTCTTTTTTCAAAAGATGATTTTATTTTGTTGCGCCAGTTTACAATATTGGTTACATCGGCTTCAACAAATGATGTAACATGCGGCGAAACCTGTTTGCTCATCACCATGTGATCGGCTATGAGTTTACGCATACGATCCATTTCTACTATTTCATCTTTTCCTCCTACTGATATGGATGGCTTTTGAATAGATGGTGCTTGCGTATGCGCTGAACCGTTTACATTCACTAGTTGCTGTATAGAAGCTTTACTTTTTCCTGGAATATAGGTTAGTATATCATTTTTTGTAACACGACCGTCTTTACCTGTTCCTGCAATAGTATCGAGCTCAGCCATAGATAGACCTTCTTGCTTTGCTATACTGCGAACCAAAGGGGAATAAAATTTAGACGATTCTGAATTTTTTGGCGTATTGGAACTTGGTGCAACAGAAGTATTTTCATGAGTTTGCTGAACTGAAAAGGTTTTTGCAGTAGCCGGAGGGGTAATTTTTGGAGCTTCGGCAGTAGCTGCAGAAACGTCTGATGAAATTAATGCCACAGCTTTCCCTACTTGAACCACTACTCCCTCGCCAAACAATCTTTTTGCCAATATTCCTTCGGCGGTAGATGATATTTCCGAATCAACTTTATCTGTGGCAATTTCAAGCACAGGCTCATCCATAGCAATTTTATCGCCTTCTTTTTTAAGCCATTTTATAATGGTGGCTTCAGCCACGCTTTCTCCCATCTTGGGCATTATTAACTCTACTTGTGTCATAATTTAATCAAAAAATCATTCAAATCTGATTTTGACCGGTTACAAAAATAGTTGTTTATTTAATATAAACAACCCGAAAAGGGTAGAATTTTAGGCGCAATTTATTGATTAAAAATGAGTTAAACGTGTCGTCCATTAAAACGATGTTGTGTGAATAATCTGTAAGTTTGGGTTTAAAAATCTTGCTTATGGTTATATTAAAAAAATACTGGAACGTACTTCGCCGACTTCGCTTTTTACATCTACTTAATAATATTGCGAACTATAGCGTTTTGAAAAAAAATAAATTAGTTTACAAAAAATTTAATGTCGATAAGAGTGTAGTTAGCAGTATTTCAAGTCGAGATTTAAAAAATACAAACACTGATATACCCTGGCTCGACCAATCAGATGCCCTTGGGCAAATAAATAAATCAAAAGAGTTTAAACAATTTGACAACATCACGCAGCAGCAATTGTTATTATGGATTGAAAACGGTTATTTAATTTTAAAAAATTTTATTCCACCAACGCTCATCAATTGTGTGAATGCAGATTTGGAACAACTAATTAAAAATGGCAAGGTAGATTTCGATTATACCAACTCCCGCGTAATGAATTTATACCGGCACTCGGAAGCTGCAAAAAAAATTGTTACAGACGAACGCCTGATCAACATTTTAAGTTTCACACTCGGCAAAAAGATTATTCCTTTTCAATCGATTAATTTTATTTATGGTAGTCAACAAAAAACTCATTCGGACTCTATTCACATGACAACACACCCACCCGGCTACCTCATTGCAATTTGGGTGGCGCTCGAAGACCTTGAGCCGGACTGTGGGCTTTTGCATTATTATCCCGGAAGCCATAAACTGCCGTACATAATGAGCGGAGATTTTAACAACAGCAATACTTCGCTAATGGTGGGCGACGATTTTTATGAAAATTATGAAAAGAAAATTGCGGAAACTATTTTAGAAAAAAAATTAACTAAGAAAATTTTTGCAGCTAAAAAGGGCGATTTATTAATTTGGCACGCAAACCTATTACATGGAGGCGAACCAAGATTAAACACTACTGCCACCCGCAAAAGCCTTGTTGCACACTATTTTTGCGAGGGTGATGTAATTAACTACCACGAAATAACGCAACGACCGGCGGTAATTAAGAATACACGTGCAATTTAAAACAAGACACAACAGAATATTAATAGGCAGAATGACGATTTCAAATAGACTTGACCAAATTTACTCACGAGCAAGACAAAATAAATGACTTTGCGGTTTCTCCGTTTTTTGTCGACTTATTTGGCTCTATGCTTCATTCCGTCTATACTGGCAAAAATTATGGGTGTACGATTTGCAAGCAGCTTATCGGTTAATCATCCAATTAGACATTATTTAGAGGCACTACATCTTACAGGTAATACCAATTTGATTTATATTTTTTCCAATCAATATTGGTATAATGTTGACCGGATAGCTGTCTATACCAATGTAATTGGGTCATTGCAGACATCACATCGGTATTAACGAAAATTTAATCGAAAATTGAAAAAAACACCTTCCGTCAGATCAAGTGTCGACTATTATATATTTACAAATTAATTTTAGTCGGACAGTAGTGATAAAAAAAGGTTGCCGTAGTTTACAGCAACCTTTGGGTAACCAATGGGGCTCGAACCCACGACCCTCAGAACCACAATCTGATGCTCTAACCAACTGAGCTATGGCTACCATTTAACTTTAAAATGGGGCACGAAGATACAATATATTAAATCAAAAATAATCCAACTGTCCGTAATTGTTTACGAGAAAAAATTGTAACAAACGTAAAAATTGAGTGGAAAAAACAATTTAATATAGCTTTATTTTGTTACATTTCTAATCCAAAATCCGATCCAATTCCGACAAGATGCAGCCCCTCCCCTACCGATCTTCGGAAATTTTTATAGCCCCAATTGAAAAATCTATGTCTTTATTATTGCTCTGTTATTAGGCATCTATCTTCGCATACTTCGCATTACGTTCAATAAATTCGCGACGCGGCGGAACTTCATCGCCCATCAGCATAGAAAATATTCTGTCGGCTTCGGCAGCACTTTCAATAGTTACTTGTCGCAAAGTACGGTTATTGGGATTCATGGTGGTACTCCACAATTGCTCGGCATTCATTTCTCCCAATCCTTTATAACGCTGAACATTCACTGTTCCCTCTTTTCCTTCGCCTCCGGCAAACTCTCGTATTGTAAGTTCGCGCTGCTCTTCGTTCCAACAATAGCGTTGGTTGTTTCCTTTTTTAACAAGGTATAATGGAGGGGTTGCAATATATATATATCCTCTCTCTATCATTTCTTTCATGTAACGGAAAAAGAATGTCAGGATAAGTGTGGTAATGTGACTACCGTCAACATCGGCGTCGCACATAATAATAACTTTATGATAACGTAACTTGTCAAGATTCAAAGCTCTGTCATCTTCAGCCGTTCCTCGTGTAATTCCAAGAGCTGTAAACATATTTCGAATCTCTTCGTTTTCGTAAATTTTATACTCCATGGCCTTTTCTACATTTAGAATTTTACCACGCAATGGCATTATTGCCTGAAAATTACGATCACGCCCTTGCTTTGCGGTGCCTCCGGCCGAATCGCCTTCAACCAAAAATATTTCGCATGCCGCAGGATCATTGTTTGAGCAATCGGCCAGTTTGCCGGGCAAACCTGTACCGGTGAGCACATTTTTACGTTGAACCATTTCGCGAGCCTTTCGAGCAGCATGGCGGGCTGTGGCAGCAAGAATTACTTTATCAATAATTAATTTTGCCTGACGAGGATTTTCTTCCAAATAATTGGTGAGCATTTCGCTAACTGCTGTATCCACATAACCCATTACATCACTGTTGCCTAATTTTGTTTTAGTCTGTCCTTCAAACTGTGGCTCCTGAACTTTAACAGAAATTACAGCCGTTAGTCCTTCACGAAAATCATCACCGCTTATTTCCATCTTTAATTTTTGTAGTAGTCCGGCCTTTTCGGCATAGTTTTTTAGTGTACGTGTTAATCCTCGCCGAAAACCTGCCAAATGAGT
Organism: Bacteroidia bacterium; assembly: GCA_020849195.1. GTDB lineage: Bacteria > Bacteroidota > Bacteroidia > JABDFU01 > JABDFU01 > JABDFU01. The sequence goes on along the minus strand of JADLGT010000117.1, from coordinate 1,421 downwards.
ACCGCCTTCGTGAGTATTAATGTTGTTTACGTAACTGTGAATATTTTCGGAATACGATGTATTGTACATCATAGCCACTTCAACAGGCATACCTTTATCGTTCTCCATATAAATAACTTCCGGAATCAACTTTTCGCGAGTAGCATCAAGATACAATGCAAATTCTTTCAGTCCTCCTTCTGAGTAAAAAGTTTCCGTGGTGTAATTGCCCTCAACGTCTTTGGTGCGCTTATCGGTTAACGAAATTTTTATTCGCTTATTAAGAAAAGCCAACTCACGCATACGCGTAGCCAAAGTTTCATAATTATATTCGCTGACAGTAAAAATAGAAAGATCGGGTTTAAAAGTTTGAACAGTACCCCTGTGAGTTGTTTCTCCCACTTCTTTCACGTCGTACAATGGTTTTCCTATTGAATATTCCTGAACATATATTTTTCCATTGCGGTGAACTTCCGTTTTCATGTGCGACGATAGTGCATTTACACAAGAAACACCTACTCCGTGTAATCCACCCGAAACCTTATAGCTGTCTTTATCAAATTTGCCTCCGGCGTGTAAAATAGTCATCACCACTTCAAGCGCCGATTTTTTTTCTTTAGCGTGCATATCAGTAGGTATGCCCCGTCCGTCGTCTTTTACAGTTATCGAATTATCCTCATTAATAGTTACTTCAATTGATTTACAATGGCCGGCTAAAGCTTCGTCAATAGAATTGTCAACAACTTCATACACCAAATGATGTAATCCTTTAAAACCAATATCGCCAATGTACATTGCAGGGCGTTTGCGAACGGCCTCTAGCCCCTCGAGTACCTGAATACTATCGGCACCGTAATTTTTCGATTGAGATTCTTCCACTATTTCTTCCATATTTTTATGGTTAAAGTTTAATTTTTATAACACCCCCAAATATACTCATTTTTAACAGGTTAGTTATCTGAAAACATCAATAAAATCGAGGTTTTTATTAACATTTTAGTGGTAATTTATTTGTCGAAAATTTGCAAAACTCAAACAATTTTCAAGACATGATTTTATAGTAAAATGCCAGTTCTCAAACGCAAAGCATAAAGCCATTTTTGTAGGGTACATGGGTTAAGCTTGATGAAACTCAAGTTCAATCGATCTTTAAAAAATCTATTGCAAAATCTTCGTTAAAACTATTGGCGGAATCAGAAAATGAGCGGAAAATTAATCTAAAAAGTGATCGTTAGACCACCTAGTATTAGGAAACGTTGGGTAGGATAGTTGTCCCATCGATAATAACGGAAGCCGGCTATGTTATTAAAGTTTACAAACAAGGTAAACAACTTTGAATATTTATATTCTGCGCCAAGGTTAATGTCGGTTATTCCTTTCAGTTCTTTTACAACAAGGCTGCCCGTAGTGTCGAAGGTTTTAGCCAATTGCTTACCAATAAC